>JAAURD010000070.1 GCA_012034075.1 Chloroflexaceae bacterium
CGGCACCACCGGAATGGACGGTGCCAGCCGTTCCCACTGTTCATCGGTCAGGTCAGCCACAGTCTCGTCTCTCCTCTCTGCTTCGATTATCCCGGGAGAAGATTATACCATTTTTGAGACTGGTTCAAAAGAAGGGCGATCAAGTGAGCGGTTCACCTGTTTTTATTTTGCACAGAACATTATAGCATAATGCCCTGTGCAACGGCAAGATGCTAACGTCTAAAAAGGGGACAGTGGTAGTATCAGTCACTGTCGTCCCTGGTTGGTCATGCATATGCAACTACGCACAGTCGTTAGAGAGAGCGTTGCGACGCATTGAAACGTGTTTGGCCATGACATATTGCATGGGGTCGCACATCACGGTCACCTGGTTCTTGGAAAAAGTAGAGAGACGTATCATGGGGTGCTGTTTTTCTTGTTATTCGGGTAAATAAATACCCTTAAAGTCTTAATCGTAAAGATAAAAAAACTACTTGCATAACTTGGCAGCTTGTTGTACTATCGAACTATTATATGACCGCCACACACCGGGAAGCTGGCGGAAAGAGACGGTTACTAGTTGGGCGAACCCGGAGCGCCGTGGGAGAGAGCCGTGGCAATAAATCGAGAGCAAATTCGCAACGCACTGGCTGAAACAGATATCAATTATAGTTACTATCTTGATCTGGAAAGTGGGAATGTCGAACGGGTGCATGACACTGACCCGGGCGATGATACATTACGGAATCAGATCTTTGAAGGATATGGCGACCGTTATCGCTATATTCCTGGCGGAAACCCTGATGCCGATGCTGCTGCTGTGCAGACGTGGTTGGAAGCTGAGGGTTTGGCCTGACCGGTTCAGGATAAAGTAAGTAGTAATCAGATAAATGCCTTTCTGACGACGATGGATGCATATGCTTCTCATCGAAGTCTTGTTTTAGCCTCAAAAAAGAGCCTTTTGCGCTTATCAGCACCACAAACTCAGGCTTATTCCAAATCAACGCTTTTCTATTCAAGCAGCAGACCGATCAATCACTGTTGGGGGGCACTTGCTGATACAGTTTTCCCTGTTTCCTACAAAAAAGGGCGGGGAGAACAAAGCGTATCGTTCGAGGAACCGAGGGAAGTGACGTCGTCGAGCAGGCGTCATTTCCCTCGGTTGAATGGTAGAAGATAGTACTTTGGTCCTATCTTTTGTTCGTTCCTTTGGTGTCGGCGGGCTGGGTAAACACAATGTGCAATTCATCACTGTCAAAGTAAGCATCATCGGCACGGAGCCGCGCCAGAGATTGGGGCAGCACAATGCGGTGACGGTGCCAGCCGACCGATACCATAAGTTCATCGGCTTTTTGGGCCAGGTGAATGTCGTCTTCAGAAGCGAATGGCAATGGAACAATGAGATCAAACCCCTCTTCGGTGCGTTCAACACGTTGCATCGGGCCACGGTAGAAAAATTCAGAGGGATCCCGACTCTCAAAGAGCAGCTGGCCCATACGCTCAAGCAGCGATGTACCGACAACTTCCCGCGGGAAGTGGGGTACACGGAGAATGGGCAGGGGCGCAAAGGTCTGGTGGATCTGCTGCCCATACTCCTGTTGCATGGTTCGCCACTGCGCAAAGTGCCCATCGACATCGGCCGGCAAAATACGGTTGACGATCACGGCATCGACGGCATAACCAAAGAGACTGAGATAGGTCAGGCTGCGCTGGGCCTCGCGAATGACCATACGTTCGAGGTTAATGACAATGCGAGCCGAACAAATTTCCTGGTTAGTCAGGAGTCCACGTACCTCGGTCAGGGCATCGACTGCCTGTTCCGCCGAGTTGAGCACTTCATCGGCAGCGATGGGCATGTCGGTGAAGCGTTTGGCGACTGGCCGCAGCACTTTCAGGGCACCACGCGCAAACGGCATAATGCGCCCAATCCACCAGCGGGTAACTTCTGGCAGGGAGAGCAGGCGCAAGGTTTCGCCGGTTGGCGCGGCATCGACGACAATAATATCGAAGAAGCCTTCATCGTGGTGACGTTTGATCTGCAGCAGGCTAAAGAGTTCTTCGGTGCCTGGGACAATCGAAAGCTCACCCTGGGCAATGCTTTCCACGCCTTGCCAGGCGAGCAGGTCGCTCACATAGCGCTGGACATCACCCCAGTTGGCTTCGAGTTCGTGCAGGGCGTTGATCTCTTGCGCCCAGAGGTTGGGGAGAACCTGGATCGGTTCAGCCAACAACTCGACACCAAGGGAATCGCCGAGTGAATGCGCTGCATCGGTGCTCAGGACGATGGTTTTATAGCCAAGCCGAGCACATTGTAACGCTGTTGCCGAGGCAACACTGGTTTTACCAACGCCGCCTTTGCCAGTATAAAAGAGAATGCGCATAGGTTCTGGTTAATCTTACCGTTTCCGTCGTCGTTCCGGTCGTTCCGGCATCTGCGGGAGTGGCGCCGGTGCGTTCCGAACAGGGGTGTTGGCAGTAGCCACGCGGACTGGTTGCCGTAGCCCATGCTGGTTGGCACTTGATGGCGGAGTGATCGGAGCAACAGCTGGTATGGGCGCATGGTCGGTACCATTGCGACCGGGCTTGTGTGTTGCGGGTACAGTTGGGTGAGCTACCGTTTTGCCTTTGACAAATGGGTGTTCGGGCAAGTTCGGCAGCTTGAGTTCGTGCAGTGGCGGCAAACTGCGTGATTTGTGCAAAAAGGCAACCGCTTCGTGCTCATTACCAAAGAGACCAACACCACTGACCAGACGCACCAGCGGTGCCAGCCAGAGCAAATGTGCTTGACCTACGACAAAGGCGATATGCCCCAGGTGAGCATGATGAATAACCTGTTCGGTGCGCTGACGCACCGAGCCATTGACTTCTCGGGCACCACGGGCATCCACCAGCAAATCAGTCATGCAGGGACAGGTATCCAATGTCTGCCATACATCGTTGAAGTATGACTCGGCCATCGTGGTATTCATCGGGTCGGAGACCACGATCCATAAGAGATCGGTTGAATGCATTTTGAGTTCATAGGGCATGACAGACTCCCACTAAATTCTACAGTTATTCTCGATGAAATAGACACCCTTATTATGCCGCACATGTCAAAAAATGACAAATTGTGCAAAAAGACAACAAACACTGTTCAAATGGTTGCATGTTGATCAACCCATGATAAGAGCGCCTGGTAGAAGGCTTCGGGTGTTTCATCGAAGGGACAATGACCGCTCTCGGGAATGAACTGAATATCGGCCTGCGGGACCATCTGTTCGCGGTAGGTTGTGGCAAACGATGGAGGGAGTGACCAATCTTCGGCGCCCCAGAGCAGCAGGGTTGGCACCTGGATCTCGCCAGGCTGAATGTCGAGCAAAAATGATTGGAAGTTGCGTGATACGGACAGATAAAAGGGAATGGCACCTGGTCGTCGCAAGGGGGCATAGAACGTCTGCACCAGTTCGTCGGTGACCATCTCCTTACGATGGTAGGCCCGAAGCAAGTTATTACGCACACTCCATGGTTGAGTCAAGACTCCCGCCAGCATTTCGCCCATAAGCGGGGCGCGTATCATCTGAAACAATAATCGGTCGGTCGGACTCGATGGGGTTGCGCCTTCTTGCGGCATCAGGCCAGTGTTATTGACCAGGACCAGACGCTGAACCAGATCAGGATAGTCACGCGCAAACTGAGCGGATGCCATCCCGCCCATAGAGTGACCAACAATGATAACGGGTTGTTGTACCACAGTTCGCACAAAAGTTGCAATTTGATCGGCCCAGAGATATTTGCTGGGCGCAACACGGGGAACGGTGGAGTAGCCAAAACCGTACATATCCAGCGCATACATGGTATGATGACGTGCTATCGGGCGCATGACGCGGCGCCAGTGTTCGATCATCGCACCATACCCGTGGATCAGCAGGATCGGTTGACCGTGATGGGGCGTGGAGGACCAGTAACGCATAGGGCCATGGCTCCCATTGAGCCATTGCTGGGTAATGGTGTAACGAATCACATCGGTTTCGGTACCTGCTGGTGATGGAGCAGCTGTTGGAGACATCATATTGCACGACCAGACTAGACTAGGGTATTGATTCAGGTTCAATCGGCATAAGAATTGCAATGTCTATGATTCGGTTGCTATTTGGGCCCGCGGCGTAGGTGACGATTGCGGACGGTTTTCGATCAGACGGCGCAGTTGCGATAATTGCACTTTCATATCGAGTGCAAAAAACGGTATTCCGAGACCATTGAAAAAAACCCGTACCGCCGGATTATTGATCTCATAATCAATGCGGTTGAGCACAATGGTCACATCATCACGCGGGAACCAACGCCACGTATTGTGTCCGGTCCAGGGACCAGTGAATGATTGCACAATGTTGCCATCTTCAACCTTGTCAACGCGATAGGGGGTGGCTTGCACCAAGGCAAGGGTCTTCAAACGGAGGAGATAGGAACTGCCGGTGGTCATCAATTCACCTTCGATGGGTTCAATCATCATGACCGGTGAAAGCCACTGGTTGATCAAAACAGGGTCGGTCAAAAATCGTTTGACTTCGGCTGATGATGCTTTGATGGAAATAAACTCTTCAAGCACAGGCATAGGTTTCACCTCATTGTAGAGCGCACAACATTATGATAATGTTGTAAGATACCAGTATTCAACACCTTGTTTGAGTGTGGCCGCTGGAGGACCATAGATTGGTACGCCAAGGGGATTGCCAACAGCCTGAGATGGGCCAAGCGAGACAAGGAGGCCGAGTTGGGCAGGTTCGTAGGGGCGTGGTGGGCGACCTTCCATTTCATCAATCAGGGATTGGGCAAGGTGCTCGCCCTCACGCATGGCGTAGCTGGCCGTGGCTGGTAATGCTGCTGTCCGTATCCCCGGAACGTGGGCGCAATCACCAATCGCAAAGATATGCGCCTGATCTTCGACGCGTAAATAACGATCAACATGAACACGACCGGCGGCATCGGTGGGCAGTCCGCTGTCGGCCAGCAAGCGCGGCGCACGGATACCCCCAGCCCAGACGATGGTGCCGGCCCGCAGCATGCGGTTGCCGCTGACAAAGACGGTGCGCGGCTCGACCCGTTCGACGTTGGTATTGAGATAGACGCTGACGCCACGGCGGTCCAGAGCGTCTTCAGCTTCACGTGTTGCCCATTCACCAAGTTGCCCAATCAGGAGCGAATCGGTTTCGATCAAGGCAATTCGTACATCGCTCCGTTGCAGGTAGTATTTCTGGCAGAGCTTGCTGGCCCATACAGCCATCTCACCGGCAAACTGGCAGCCCGTCAGGCCACCACCAACAATCGCGGTGGTGAGCAAGAGACGGCGTTCGGCCGGATCGCTCACAATCGCAGCCTGAGCAAAACATGCCTCGATGTGATCGCGCACGACTAGGGCTTGTTCGTAAGAACGCAGCGGGAACGTGTGTTCATCTGCACCCTCAACCCCGTGGTAGTCGGTTAAGGCGCCCAGGGCAATCACGAGGCGATCATACGCGATTGGTGTATCCTTATCGAGGATCACCTGACGCTGGAGAGGCTGGATTTGGGTCACGTATCCAGAATGAACATGAACACGTGGACGATATTTGAGAATGTCGGATAGCGGGACAGCAACGTCTTTCTGGGGCACTGCGTTGGTTGCTGCGAGATGCAGGAGACAGATATGCTGGTGGTAGGGATATTGATCAACCAGCGTGATATGCATCTGATGGTTTGCTGCTGGTAACAGCTTATCAAGGCCAAGCGCAACACGAAGACCAGCATAGCCTGCACCAAGAATAACAATATGCGTGTCCATGCTTTCTCTGCCCTCTTGTATACATCCTAAACCAGCATTGCGGTTAGCAGAAGGATGAAAAGCGCGGCGCGATGTTTCATCTATCCGAAGCTACCGCGCTTTTCATCTATCAACGGGTTATTTGGCTGGTTTTGACTCAACCCAATCATCGACTTTCGCGGCTGCCTGATCGACGGTATCACCGGCCTTTTGCGAAGCACTGCTCAGGCTTGCCCGAAACTCATCGGCTGCACGGCTCAGGCGATCACGGAATGAACGTGCCTGTTCACGAATATCCTGAACCTGCGGTCCTTCATTGCCTTCGGTACTGTAGATCCGATCAACGACCTTTTCAGAAAAATGCGATATCTCTTTGGGAACAGCAACCGTCGCTTTGGCCAGTTCGGCAATTGCACGGCGGCTGCGGTGGCGCGTGGTTGGTGGTAACAGGGTGAGCGGCACCGATACGAGATTGAGACCAACGGAGGTCACACCACGCACAACATTTGCGCCAATATCATAAAGATTATCGCTCCCGTAGACCATCGAACCACTACGAGGTTTTGGACTATCAGCCATATTCTGGTCCTTTCACGTTATACAATCATCCATTATGACCTGCACAGCTCTACACCAGGCAAAGCTCTTGGTATGGTGTTAGGAACTGGCAGTATCATACGAATAGCAGATGATGCTATTTGCCAGCCTGACCGTGTGATGCCTCTGTACTGGTAGGCGCTGCATCCATATGAGTATCTTTGGTCCAATCATCAATTGCTTTCCCGGCGGCATCAGCCAGATCACGTTGCAAACTCACTAATGAGTGAAAGATACTGCGTGCCGTCCGTCGCAGATTCTGACGCGGTTCTTGCGGCAACAACGAAATGGGAAGATCAACAACCGCAATCCCGGCACGTGCCAGGCCTTCACTCAGACTGACAAGCGATTTGGACAAATTATTGCCGTTTCCGGTCTGTACGTTGCGAACTGGTACTTCTCCATCCATGAGTAAACCTCCTTATTTGGCTTCATCAACTCAATGCCGGTGTTTCCGGTATGAATCCTGGAGCGCCGCAATCCTGGGCGGCGCAGAATGATACTGGTTGCCTCTGATGGTGGCCGGTATTATTTGTTGCCGCCGGAGGCTGGTGCCATTTCATCATGAGGTGCCTGCTTAGGCACTTCGGCACCGGTTTGTTGCGCCCAGTCATCAATCACATCGCCCGCAATCTGGGCCAATTCGCCCGGCAGCATTGCTGCTGCATACAGCAGTTCGCGGCTAGCATTACGAAGATGCTGGCGCGGTTCAGCTGGCAGCAAGGCGACTGGAAGGGTTACGACCGAAAAGCCTAGTCGGGCAACGCCTCCACCAACATTGGCCAGTGTTCCGGCCAGGCTCTGTGTCCGTTCGGCACGCACGTTACGAACGCGAACCTCTCCTTCCATTGCTTGGTTTTCGTGTTTCTCCTGCATTCGAATAAACCTCCTTATCTCCTATATTTGAGATTGCAGCGTTAAGCTCTGCCCGTTTACTGTATCGGGCCAAAGTAGCCGCCGACCATAAAGGCTGAAATAAGCTGGATGCCGACGAGAAAGCCATTACTTGATAAGATATACAACTTGAAATTTTGATGGGTTGGTTCTCGATAGAGTTTCATCTGGCTATAGATCGGCACCAGAAGGGAAATCAGAATAAAACCAGCCACCCAGTATTTTGCCCAGACAAGTGAAAGAACGAGCAGGGCGATCTGGCTCAGGTTGATGATAGCATAAGCAACCAGGAGCATACGATGCACCCCTAGCATAACCGAAAGTGAGTTTAAGCCATGGAGTCTATCGCCCTCAACGCTCTTGATGTCATTGAGTAAAATGAGTCCGGTCGCAATACCACCATTGAGCAAAGCAGCCACCAGACTTTGCCAGGTAAGGTCACTAAACACCAGATGCCCAGTACACCAACTGAGGCTCACATACCCAAACCCTACGGCCGGTGCGCCGAGCCAGAAATGCTTTTTGAGCTTGATCGGTGGCATACTGTAGATAACGGACAGGAACAGCGCAATAAGCACCAGCACCGTGACCAGCAGTTTGCCAAAGACCAGTGACACCAGAAACGTTGTGAGGCCGAGAATGATCCAGTTGATTTGTGCCTCTTGCAAGGTCACTTCACCGGATGGGATGGGACGTTCGGGATCGTTGATCGCATCAAGATCACGGTCAAAATAATCATTGATGCTTTGGCTAAAGCCAGTACACAACGGCCCCGTCATCAGCACACCCAGCAACGCAAGCCAGAGATGGACGGAATTTGAAAAATCAAAGCCGCCATTGCCACTCGAAGCCACCGCACCACCGAGAAACATGAGTGCTGGCGAGATCCAGGTAACAGGATCAGCCAGCCGAATGTGTGCTCGGATGCGTCTGGATAATGGTATCGATTGCGGTGTTGAAATCACAATAGAACCTGTGTTAGATACAATCTACTGCCGTGAGCCATTCTCACTCATCGGTTTAACCGCCTGGTATAAGACATATTCATAGTCTTCATCATACCGTATCTCTTGAAACCCAATCTGTTTGAGCAATTCGGGATAGATGCGATGACTCTTAAACTCGAGCATCGAAAAGTCCATCCCAATAGCACAAAGATAGTGGCTCAGATAGTCGTAGTTTGGTTGCTGCGGGTCGCAGATAATCATATCGAGAATCAGCACACGTCCGCCAGGAAGCAGCGAATCATAGGCTTTCTGGAGCATCATGGCACTGAACTGTGGGTTCATAGGATAAAGAATGCGCCCAAACAACAGAGCATCACTGCTGGGATAGGGTTCATGATACATGTCCAGCACGGTCGGTTGAATGCGATCATTCAGCCCACGAGCCGCCATATTCTCTTGAACCAGTTCTATCGCACTGGGAACGTTAATGAGTGTGACATGCAACTGCGGATAGTGTTCACAGAGCAGAGCCGCAATATCGCCAATGCCACCACCGACGTCAACCAGGTGCTGCCGGTCGGCGAGCAACCCTCGTTCACACAAGAGCTTGGCCGGAAAGAAGATATTGCTGCGATGCAGTGTCTCATAAAAGAGACTATCTTCACGTGTACGTGGTGGATGTGGTATCAAGCTAGTAAAATCGAGTTGCCCACGTACTACATCGGCAAGGTGTAGATAAAAACTATCCAGTAAACTGGTTAAATAATCAACAAAGGGCACCATCGTCAGGTTACGATGTGCTTCGGCACGCGTGAAAAACTGGATCGCGAAAGGAGTTAATTCCCACTGATCTTGTTGCCAGATGACCAGGTTCATCTGTTGAAGCGCGATGAGAAACTTCTCCAGACGTGCTGGCACGGCATGGAGCTGTTCTGCCAGGGTGATCAGATCACGCGGGCCATCAGCGAGCGCTTCAAAAAGTCCCAGTTCCCAGGCTGCTTTCAGGCTCGAGATCTCAACCAGACTTTTAAACACCATATTGTAGGCGGTTTTATTAGCCTGAAAGAGTTCCTGCCCTTCCATCGGTTGTCGCTGCGCCTGTGTCATTGTTCCCAACTGCAATAACCCCTTCCCAAATCATGACACGCTTGTTACTCTATTATACAGGCAGTCTGTCTTATATGCAAATCAACCAGGTATCGCTGTACTATCGGTCAGGTTGAGTTCAACCGGTAGGTTCTGATCGCCAAACCATTGCATCATCACTGCCGGAGCACCGTACCATCGTCGTGGAGCATTGTAGGGGGCATGCCGGACACCTGGCAGGATGAGATTCTCGGCACCGGGCAGATAGCAACTGCTGGTCGGTGATACGCCATCACCAATGCTCTGTCCATCATTAATCACCAGTTCGTAGGAACGGTGGGCAAACATTTCTTCGGGAGTACCAAAACGTTTGCCTTGAACACTCTCACCAGCAACGGAACGATAGGCGATGTGAGGATAGAAGGCGCCCGGATAGGCATCGTTTACAAACTGACCAAATTGACGCACAAAGACTTCCCAGGTTGTGTGGGGAGTACCCAGGGTAATCAAACTGGAAACAAACCGTTGCCCATTATACACAACCCCCAGATGGGGCTGATCGCCAAGATAGGCTCGAGCAATACGACCGCCGGCACTATGCCCAATGATATCAACCCGTTTGCTTCCGGTTTCGTGCAGCGCAAGATCGACGGTTCGGGCAACAATATTGAGGACATAGCGAAAGTCGGGGTCACGCATACGGAACCATTCGCGACGGCTGATATCAGCAATGTACACAATCCGATTATGGGGTGGTCGCGACAGCAGACGCGCCAATCCGAGATAGTCTTGTGCTGATGAGAGCCAGCCTCCCACCAGCACAATTGGGTTGGATGTTGTCCAGACCGTCATTGCGGCAATGCCCCCATACTGCCTTGTACTAACTACCGTTCGGTTGATGCCGGATCTGATGGTGTTGATGACGAGTCTGGTTTTACCATCTCTTGACGTTGGGTATAGGCCTGGAAATCCTCAATGGCACGGGTAATTTCCTGGGTTTGAAAACCAATTAAGCGACCATACATATCAAACACCGATCGGAACGTGTTCCGGACATCATCGACAAAGGCTTCCAATCCCTGGGGCGGCAGAACACCCCGGGCAAAACCGCGCACCCCCTGGGTAAAGGGTGCTGGTGTAAAAGCACCTGTTGTCGGCATTGAGCGTTCTGTGCGTACTGACCAGTCAGATGTTGTTGACGCATCTGCCTGGGAATCTTGGGCATCAGTCTCACGATATTCTTGAGCCATGGTTTGTTCCCTTTCCAGGCTTTGCCAATTACCCAAACGCTACCGACAGACCACGATGGTTGCGGTTGATGGGGGCAAAGCAAAAATCGATAATGGCTTTTATATCATCTTCAGGATAGCGTGAATCTAATTCAATAATGGCATCAAACACATGCAGGATACTCTCTATGGGCGTATCGGTCTTGCAACGAATGAGGTTTCGGAGTAAGCAACGCCGATGATTGAGGCTATACCGCAGGGAACACGTTGCCATGGTGAGCAGCACGGTCTCACGCATTTCGGTGTCTTTGCTATAGCGTTTCATCCAGCGGCCTAGACCTATGCCTTCATTCCGGTCCAGATAGTAATTGACCAGATCAGCCAGATCAATATCACGGGTGAGTGCTATCATTTCGTTCCAGCGTTGTGAGAACGGCTGGCTTTGAAAGGCCCAGAGATCAGCCAGCTGGGCAATCAGGTTGCTTGCGGTGTGGTACGGGTCTTGCTCAAACACACGCATTAAGCCGGCCTCACGTTCGGCCATAATGGCCAAGGCCTCACGGATAACTTCATCGCTCTCTTCATAATATCCACTACGGAGATGCATTTCGTGGGCCAGTTCGTGCAGCGCAATGCCAACCGTGGTCTCTTCATCCCAGCACCCCAGCATCACCAATGCCCCTTCGTAGGGGGAAAAGCTGCCGCTATCACCACCATAGACCCAGGAACGAGCATTATCAGGGGTTTCAAAGCGTATTCGCTGTGCCAAAACCTCTTTAACAACGGTTGGTTCCCACATCTTGGAGGTGAGTTTACGCACACGCTGTGCGATATTGGCTGGACGATAGTGATATTCACCAACAGTCAACACCTGCTTGCCCGTTCGCTCCATGTCAAGGTCCATCGTGCGACGGTTTAATTGTAAATACAGATGCATCGTCCCTTTGCTCCTTCTAGATTCCCTGACGTGCGGTTTTCAAATGAATCTGTAATACCTGAACCACTTGTCTAGGAAGCTCAAACAATATCAGATGACCGCATTTTGGCATCTCAAAGTACACCCCATTGTCTGCAAAAGCAATTAACTCCTGTGCGCCCTTGGGCTGCATAATAGGATCTTTATCACCAGCGACCAGCAACGTTGGTTGGGTGATCTGGGCCATATGTTGTGGCACGGATTCGAGGATATCACGACGTGCCAATTGTTTTGCCGATATGCGTACTGCTTCCGGATCGCAGCAGATGAGACTGAGAATGCCAAGTTTAATATCGCTCACGGGTGGGGTATTTTGCGCCATCACCATACGCGTATAGAGAAATGGAATAACCCACAGCTGTAACCTGGCGATTGGTCGCAACAGGCCGTTGAAAACAGCGTCAAGGAGACGGGGAAGGATCATCGAGGCGACCCGGTTATAACGGAGCAGACTAAAATTAAAGAAAGCGAGACTGGCCACTTGTTCAGGATACGTGGCTGCATAGTGCAACGCAACAAATGCTCCCAATGAGAACGCCGCAATGTGGTGTGGTCCTAATTCCAGTGCATCTGCCAGGGCCAGCAAATCATTGCTAAAGCTCTCAACTGTATACTGCTTCTCGGGATCACTGTCGGAAAAGCCATGCCCCTTCAGATCATAGATAATCACCCGATACCCCTGAGCCGCAAGAGGATGAACAATATGATGCCACCAGAATGCCGAACAATCCCAACCGTGGACAAGGACAATAGGTTCACCATCGCGCGGACCAGTATCTTGATAGTGGTGGGTAATTCCATTGAGCACCATAAATTGGGCCGGCTCAAGCAGTCGTTGTTCCATTTCCAAGCGTCGGCGTTCCCGTCGCCCAGGTTTGCCGCGTAAGGCATCTTGCACGGCACCGAGATAGGCGTTGTATTTCCCCGTGGGTTCTGCCGCAACTATCGGGCTACTCGCATGGTTCATACTAACTCATCCATAAACGGAGGGTTTTCCCCTCGACTTTTGCACGAAGTTTGCCACCTTCGACAATGCCGGGCAACAGCAAATTGCGCCGAAATTGATCGAGGCGCACAATAATTTCCTCATTCGAGAGCAAAATATCGAGCGCGTCAGGCTTCAGAAACGGAATATGTAATGTGACTTCACGCCGTTCTTCCAATGGTTTGATAGCTTGTGACGTCTCTGTTGGATTGATAGACAGCCCTTGCGAATGATTGGCATACAGAGCCTTGCCACGTTCGGCCCATCCTTGTTGATTCGTCGGACTGAGGGTCATGGGTGAGAGGGTTAGCCACGGCTCAAACATGGTCTTTGTGTCGGCATCAAGTTCATCGGCAGCGCCACAGGCAAGCACCATATCCACATGAAACCCAAACAAACCCAATCCATTCATTGCCTGACGGACCGAAGTGAGCGCCAGTTCTTCGGCATGCACAGCCAATCGCACCCGTGTGCCCGATGTACTATCCAACACGCGATCGCGTGTACGATCCAGGGCGGTTCGCAAATCTTGCAGCAAGCCAATGCCAATCGTATTGGCTGGTATCAAGGATGTTGGTAACAGCGCCATCTCTTGTGACTTGCGTGATTTCCCAGGGCCTCGGTCTAGGCCAAAGATCATGCGCACGAGCCAGCGCAGCATATCCGACACAATCACTTCACCGAGCAAACTATCGGTTGATGGCCCATCAAAGATGGCCAGATCAAATCGACCAGATTGCTGTGCACGATCAGCAACCATTTCGAGAGCAATCAAATCCATGCCCGAAAAGGTCGGCAATTCATCACTCTTAACATCACGCACGTTGCTGGGCATACCCCCACGCCCACCCTGGCGCAGCGTATCCCAACGCTGCCCAATTTCGTCGAGCGCGACCAACTCCATAGCGGCAAGGTTCTGGTCAAGTTCTTTGGGGCGTGGTCCAAGTTCTTGTTGTAACAATTCGCCGAGCATATGGGTTGGCCCGACACTTACCAGCAGTACTCGAAGACCACTTGCTGCCGCATGGCAGGCTGTTGCCAGCGCGCTGGCACACTGGAGCATTTTACTGTGGCTTGAGATAAGAACAATCTGCATGCTTCTCTATCCTAACACTGCCCTACACTGCTTCGACCCATACATCGCTTTTTTGCGCCTGCGCATACGGTGCAGCTTGACCGCGAAATTCAAGCCGCAACACACCATCTTCATATCGATGATCGCCCAGGGTGCATTCATAAAGAATACGCGGCAGCGCAATGGTGCGTTGCCATCGTCCTACTGTCATCACTAATTCCGAACCACTGCGGTCTAACTCAATCGTATCATCTTCAAGAAACGGCAACCGCAGACAGAGTTCATAGAATCCTGGTTCATCATCGCGGTTCCACTGATCGATCCAGATAGGACGTTCATCATAAAGAACATCCCCTGGGTTGTGCTCACCAAATGTCGTCTGCCCAATACTGAGCAGTTTCGCCATGCCAATGGGTTCACTCTCTTGTAAGGTCGTTTTAAAGATAGGAGTAGGGGCGAAACTGGTTTCAATTTCTTGAATATACCCCTGCTGCAAATTCACCCAGTAATCAAAATACGCTCCCAGATCAGCACGGCGAGGCAAGATTTTATTAATCACAATGGCATCGAGCAGCAGACCATAGAGGTTGAGAAAAGTGTAAGCACGTCGCGTTTCGAGCAATGGCAATTTTTCTGGGTTCAGCACCAGACGAATGGAGACATCAGAGCTTGAGAGAAAATGCGATAACTGATCCATCTGCTCCAGGAGACTATGCACCTCTTTGAAGAAACGATCTTCAGGGATATCGCGCCGAAACGGTCGAACCATACTGGACAACCCACGATAGACACTAAAGAACTTCTTACCCATATTGCCGCCAATAATCAACTCAGGATAAGCGAGCAGTCGCAGGGTATTGCCTGTGGGTGCAGTATCAAGCACAATCGCTTGCCAATGTCCACTCTGGGCTTCGTGTAACATTCGTTGTAAGGACAAAATCTCATCGAGACCTGGTTGATTAGCAAGTTCCGAGGCGGTAGAGCGATCAATCCCGCGATTGCTATAGGTATTCGATACAAACTCTTGAAAGCCACTGAGGTTGCGTCGCCATTCATAAATGGTATCAATCTCGAGACCATAAAGATTGGGCGCAAGTGGTGTGGGTTCATCACGACTGACGGATATGCCAAGTGCATCAGCAAGTGAATGAGCGGGATCACTGGAGATAACCAGTGTTCGCCAACCACGTGCGGCCAGCAATGATGCAGTTGCAGCTGATATGGTTGTTTTACCGGTACCGCCCTTACCGGAGTAGATAATGACTCGTGTCATGGCTATTCCATATGGTCAAGACAACACATGATCCATCAAAGACCTGTTACGATACCGTATCCGAAGAATGATTGACGCCAATTCGACGCGGCGAAGCTGTTTTTCGTACTTCGCCATTGGTATCGGCAGGGGTATCGGTTGTTGTGTCAGATGTTTCCTGCATCACTGGTTGCTCAGCATCCGTGATCGCTGGCATTGCTGGTTCCGATGATGTACCATTAGCACTGACCCGATAAGCAGGAGTTTCTGATTCGTCAGTCTGTACTTTAATCTGGCGACGGACACGGGCACTTGCGCTGACCACCGGCTTCGTATTGTTTACCGGAGCAGTTCGTACCACTGGCTGAGCCTGTTCCGTCGATGGCGCTTTGTCCGTTGGTACAACAGGTGGAGACTCTTCGGTTGGATGATCAACAGGTGTGGATACTGCAGGTTTTTCCGTTTCCATTGGTACTTCTTCAGCGGGCATAGGCTCAACTGGCTGAGACGAGGGCTTTGGTGCTGCTTCGCTGCGTGCGCGTACTACCATAGGCATTGCTCGGCGAGGTTCCGCTGGTTTTGCCTCATTCGCAGAGCTTCTTGACGTTTCAGATGAACGACTGGTGGTTGGTCGTACGGCAATCTTGCGTTTGTTACTCTGCATCTCATCAGCAGCAGTATCGGCATTGGTCATCCCTTGCAGCGAAGACGCGGTTGCATCACCAAACCGTAGCACGGCACGAACGACCGGCGCCACTGGTGCAAGCGGGCCTTGCTGCCCTTCCTGACTATCTACGGCTACCCGTAGGCCAGTCAGCGCTGTCCGTCGTGTTCGTGGGTCTTGCATATTTTCCAGTAACTCGCTGGTGCCATGGGTAATATCCGCAGCCCGTTGCGCTGCTACGCGCAGGCGCTGAGGAACATCAAGTGCCATACGCAACGAACGACTGATGCCATAGAGACCTATCTGATCAGTCATCGGTTGGTTCGGGTCCATAGGACGCACCACACCTTGACGAATGGCTTCAGGTGGTGGCACATTCTGGCGCTGGCGTTCATAGGCACTCACGAGATCGCCCGATTCGTCAACGTCCTCTTGTTTCTTCTTTCGCCCAAAGGGCCACCAGGAGCGTTTGGGTTTTTCCGGTTCGGGTTCCGGTTCGGGCTCGGGTTCCGGTTCGCGGGTTGCTAATAAGCGCACTGGAGCAGTGCGTTCAGGAGCAGGGAACTGTTCGGCAAATGCGCTAAGTAACGCCTGACCAGCCAGCCCGGAGACAACCTGATCGCCTACCCAGGCAATCATATCAGCCAAGACCATCACATCCTGTGCTGGCATATAATCGAGCGTATTGATAATAACGCGTTCGCTATGCGCATCGTTGTCATCCTCGGATCCCTTAATAGCGATGCGTTTACGCCGTTTTGGCGCCTGTGGCGGGCGAATTGCCAGACGCACACGACCATGGAACGGATCCCAGACGCGTGCTTCAGCAACATCAACATCACACCACGGAAACCCATCGATCGTGTCAGTCCAGAGACCGCGTGCCCATGTAACCAATCGTTGATTGGTCAGAATGACAAAATCATGTAATGCTACACCGCCAATACGCTGACCTTGCTCATCAAAGAGCAGGCCATCGAAGAGTGCCAGCATGATTTCTTGTTCTTCGAGCAAGCGCCGATACATCAGTTCATCAGCACTTGCCTGGTTCACGTTCGTACCAAGATAGAGTCGTATGCTCATGCTGTCCTTCCTTGACTTACAGACCAGGCCATTGCCACTGCACCAGGTCCCATATTGTATCACGCTTTCGGCCGATTTAGGAAATACATACCCGTCTGCTAGTGTCGTTGATCATTCCTTCGGCGAAGGGGAATAGCGCGGTGTTCAGCATCGGGGGGAGATGCATTTGCCGCTGTTCTGGTCTGATTGGGCTTTTCACGGCGACGAATAGGTACGCCCTGATCCGTTGCCGAGACATCAGCCGGTGGGTTTCCTGCATCAGTTTGCCTTTTGCGACGAAGTGGGATCTCATGGTAGTCAACCTCGTCAGCAGGTTGATGCTGTGCGGCTTGATTCTCTGCCGAGACAGATACAGATGCCTGTTGCACCCGTCCGTTTCCACTGGCAAGACCAGACCATGGCATAGCTGCTTCAGGTACGACATCAGAGACACGCCGACTCAAGAGCGACATCACCATTTCGCGTGCGCCCGGGTTACTGCCAATGGTAGACAATAAATCGTTAATTGCCCGGATTGCCTCGGTAATATCACGCAAATCGCCGCCGGTGAGATTTAAGGGCAAATCCGCTTCACGCAGCGTTCGTCGCACTGCGTCCCATGCAGCCCGGCCAACCCGTCCAGCCGAATACAACTCCGATGGAAGCCCGGTTATCTCTTGTCCCAATGATGGCAAAAAGGCTTGCGACCGCGCTGAGTCACCAGGTATTTTATGATAGGCACTCTGCGCATCTGGTTGGCCATCTTCGGTACCGAAGATATGCATGCCCAACAAGGTTGCAATTTCCGGGCCAGCTTCACGTGCATTCCATCCCTGACTCGCAAACTCCTGGGATGCTTCCGCGGCCATGCGGAAGAGTGTGACACCAGCCGCAAGATCGGGTAACGGCAGCAAAATCAATGTGAACCGTTGTTCTTCTTCATTGGGTGCCGCAAAAGCCAGATGCATCTGCGCATGGAAGGGATCCAGGCCAGTTCCTTCAACCAGACATAATTCGGTAAGAGGAAATGCATAACAGAGATGACGACCATAATCGCGTGCCCATAAAATAACACGCAGATTAGTTAAGAGACAGTAGTCATGGAGTGTAGGACCGCCAATGCGTTTACCATGACCATCCAACAACACACCATCGAGTGCTACCAGTATTTGCTCGTCCTGCTCCAACATCCCCAGGCTATCAAGTTCGGTGAGATGTGAAGGGACGGCGGTATAACTGAGATAAAAGAGATCAAGCATAGGATAAAGTGACAACCATCAACCGGCAATGCACTGCCTGGGGCTGAAACCATGGATCATACCTCACACAGCCCGAGTTGACCGATTGATGGCTGACGGCTACGAACGATTATGAACGGTTGAAACGCGAACGGACAGCTTTGTGGCGAAAACCACGAGCGCTGCGTCCGGCTGGCCTTCCCTCACCGCTACCTGAGCGGGCGCCCCGACCACCATAGGCCGGATAGGCATTGCGATTGATGTTTTCAACCGCGTCGGCGGTAGCGCGGAGTGCGTTGTTCACCCATCGCCAGTGACCTTCAAACATGATATCGCCAATTGAAGCCACCTGAGATGCCGACTCAGAGAACCATCCTGGACCGTTTGCCATAGTGTTTACCTCCTTCTTAACGCGGGTTCGCAATGGTTAAGTAAGATTATTTATGGCTCAAAAGAGGTTACAACCCTCTGTTGACCATCTGCGTAGCATGATTGCAGGTTTACCATTTCACGATAGCCATCAATGGAGGCTATCTTCGCTGCAATCATCATCGGCGTTTGCCGATTGACCCCGGCTATCGTCCGTTAACAAATGGGACAATCAACCAGTCATCTTCCATTTCAGCCTGTCCTGCCTCCAAGCCGGTCAGGCTGGTGGGCAAGGTTAAAATCCGACGAAAATCGCCAATCTGAATCACCAGTTCGTCACCATTCTGGAACAGATCGAGTTGCTCTACTTCAGCAAAAGGCAACTTGATGCGAATAGCATAATCGCCTTGCTGGTACTTACTAATCTCTAATGGTGACTGGTTATACAACACCTCGGTTGGGTTTTCATCACCATAGATATCTGTTCCCATAATGCGCAACCGGTCGAGGCCAACAACCTCTTCTGCGTAATATGGCACATAGTGAATAGGGAGCGGCTGGAATGAATGTTCCACTTCTTGCAGATAACGCTGCTGAATATCTCGCCAGTGATTGAGATACCCACTGTCCTGGTTGATCGGCAGAATCTTATTGACAATAATCGTATCTACCGTTAGCCCATACATCGACAGATAGGTCAGCGCTCGCTGGCTCTCTTTGATAACCATCTTTTCGGGATTCATGACCAGTCGAACAGATGTCTCATTCGGGTCAGTCAGCAGCCGTGTGACACCTTCCATCTGTGTAAACATATCGTTTACTGCTTCATAGACCTCAACCGGGGCAACGACTTTATTGAGCGATGGATTGACCTTGCTCATCGGCCGCAGCAACGGGCGAACAATAAAGTTCTCAGCGTTGCGTAGCATCGAAATAGCCCACTTAAAGGTCTCCGGTGATGACAGCAGCCGCAGCGTTTCGCCGGTGGGAGCACAATCGATAATCATCAGATCATAATCGTTGGCCTCACGGTGACGCTTAATCCGCAAGAGCGGGAATGCCTCTTCCATACCCGGCAAAATACTCATTTCATCTGCCAGAATACCCTCAACACCTTGCTGGGCCATCAACTCTGCAAAGTGCTGACGTACCTGACCCCAGTTGGATTCAATATCATGGTAGATACTGACTTCCAGGGCATGCAAGTTTGGCGCAATCACTACCGGTTCAGGGCCAAGCTGCTGCTCCATATCGAGCGAGTCGGCCAGACTATGAGCCGGGTCGGTACTCATCACCAGGGTCCGCAAACCCATATCGGCAGCACGCAGCGCTGTTGAAGCTGCTACGCTTGTTTTGCCGACCCCACCTTTGCCTGTAAATATCAGTGTACGCATTGTTTCCAGACTAGTTATAGAAGCTGTTGACGTTGCTCACTATAGCATAATTTTATCTCATTGTCAACAACGTATTTTGATTATATGTATTTTGTTTGTTCAGAGGGCAATGCACACGTTCTCGTAATGCGCTTACATGAACAAAACAGGTGCAACCCCTGTCGTTTTGTTGTGCATATAAAACACAATCCGATGACCCTTCCAGCGGGTGACGGTACTCTGCTCTTTGTCTTATTATGACCGATCTTACGTCAAAATGCAATACCTTTTCCTGCACGATTTTGGCATGCTCGATTTTGGATGATTGTGTGCTAGGACCAATTTGCGTTTTGCCAACTCGTTTCGGTTTTCTGCCCACACTGACATGCAGCCCGGCACGCTGCGCTGCATGTTGGCGATGTGCTGGTAACAGATCCTCTGATAACAGAACCATTGTGATCCAACGGTTTGGTTGGCATGAACGGCTGCTGTCGGCTATGTGCCTGCCGCCCAGACGTTAGTCCTGATTCGCATACGACAATGATCCATACGACTAATCCTATGCTACAATAACGTCGGATTGTGATCTGAGATCGATCATTTGTGCTACCGGAGAAGATCATGAAGATACGATTGGTAAGCTACGTTCGCATTCGGTCGTTTCTGTTGGTGTGTGTTATTGCTACCTGTGGTCTGCTGTTCTGGTTTCGTCCTACCACCATGATGGGTCAATCAACGGTTGTTATCAATGAATTTCTGGTTATCCCTATGGCAAGCCCAGGCCAATGGGTGGAACTGTATAACACGGGCAACTCTGCGGTTGATATCGATGGATGGCACTTTGCTGATAGCGCATTAGATACATATACGATCTCGGCGGCCAACACTGGCGGTACAACCATCATTCCGCCATCAGGTCTTTTGGTAGTTCGGTTGGATATCGCCATCTTTTCGATGGGTAGTTTTGATACCGTGCGTCTCTTTGATGCAACTGATACGTTGATTGACTCGCAATACTATGCCGATGCCGTGATTGATCGCAGCTTTGCCCGCATGCCGGATGGCGGTGCGACCTGGCAACAAAATGTGATCCCTACACCAGGTGAGTCGAACGGTTCTCCGGTACCCACCCTGACCAATACCCCTACAAAGCTGCCAACTGCTACCTTTGCGCCGGATCATCCCGGTATTCTAGTGATCAATGAGTTGCTGGCTGCTCCTGTGCATGGTGTTGAATGGGTTGAATTGTATAACCCTACTGACAAGACGGTAAATACAACCCATTGGGTTATTCGTCGTACCAGTCAGACGGGCGACAGACGCGAATTCACCCTGGGCAATCAGAACATCCCACCGGGTGGGTTCCTCCTCCAGGAGCTTATTGATGTTGGGTTTCTGCCGAATGTTGGTGCTAAGGTCAGTTTATGGTACCCTGATAGCACACCAGTCAGTTATCCCGACGCATTTGCCAATTATCCGGCCCTGGGTCCCGATCAAGTGTATGCCCGCACCTCAGATGGTGCCAGCACATGGGCGCTCAACTATCCGCCATCGCCCGGCCAACCCAATCTGCCACCGCCCACGGCAACCCCAACCAATACGCCTACGACCACCCCCTCGGCTACGGCCAGCAATACCCCAACCGCTTCGCCCAGTCATACGCCCGAACCATCTGCAACGGTCACTGCTACGCCAGAGATGCCGCATACCCTGGTTATCAATGAACTAATGGCGAACCCGGCGGATGGTCAGGAATGGATCGAGTTGTATAATCTGGGCGACCAGCCGATAACCATGGATGACTGGTTTTTGCAACGTGTGAGTACTGGTGGCACCGTGCGTCAACAGACCTTGCCAACCATCACCATTCCGCCCGGTGGCTTTTTGCTGCATTCGGCGGGTCAGGCCTTTTTACCCAATGATGGCGCTGTGTTGCAACTTTTTGATGCTGTTTTTCGGCCGGTGGGTAGCGTTGTGAGCTATCCAGCATTGAGCACCGATCAGGTGTATGCACGCGTTGCCGATGGCATGGAACAGTGGAGTATTGATTTTCCACCCTCGCCCGGCCAACCCAACCAACCTGCCCCAACCGCCACGGCAACCGCAACAGTTTTACCCACCATAACGGTCAGACCAACACAACGACCAGCACCAACCGCAACGGAGCAGCAGCCCACTCCGCACGACCCCGATCCAACCGCAACCAGCACGACGGAACCAGATGTGATTGACGTGTTGTTGCTCAACGAATTGATGGCCGCACCTGATGACGATGTATACGAATCGGAATGGGTGGAGCTGTATTATGGCGGTGACCAGCCCATACAGCTCGAAGATTATTCCATTCGCCGTATCAGCACCGGCGGTGGTGTGCGCACCTATTCACTGATATTTGAAACCGAGACGATTGAGCCACAGAGCTTTGTGATTGTCTCGTTGCTTGGCAGCTTTTTACCCAACGATGGCGCCACCGTGGAATTGCTGGATAAGGACGGCAATCGCGTTGGTCCGGCGATCACCTATCCTGCGTTGATACGGGTCAGGTGTATGCCCATACCGGTGATGCAGCAGGCAACCTGGAGCACCGATTATCTGCC
>JAAURD010000071.1 GCA_012034075.1 Chloroflexaceae bacterium
CCAGTCTGCATCGATATAATACGTAGGTACGACTACAGCGGTCGGCACGACCGCACGCACGCATCAGACGTAGGTGCGGCTACAAGCCGCACAGCGGTCGGCACGACCGCACGCACATTTCAGACGGAGGTACGACGCCCAGCCTGCGTCGCTCCGCGCTCTATCAAAGCGCATACCAGTGATCACCGCGAATGGCGTATGAGCCGGCTTGCTGTTCCTCCATCTGATCAGACCGCACTGTACCATCACTGCCCTATCGGTCGTGTTTGGGCTGGCGTGGTCTGGCATGGGCAATAGCATGCTCATACACCACCAGCGTTTTCTGGGCAACTGCCTCGGGAGAGCATTCTTTCAAGAGCTTGTGTTCTCCATTGCGCCCAAATTCACGGCAACGCTCCGGATTGGTGAGCAAACGCAGGATGGCATCGGCTAGAGCTTGCGCATCACCTGGTGCTACCAGGTAGCCAGTCTGCCCATCATCAACAATTTCGGGAATACCACCCACACGTGTGGCAACCACCGGTTTAGCAGCCGAGTAAGCCAGCGGAATCACACCACTCTGCGATGCTTCAATGTAGGGTAATACCACCACACTGGCTTGCTGAAAGAGTTCAGCTCGCTGTTCATTCGAGACATACTCATTATAGACGATAAAATGCTCCGGGTGAACCATCATGGCACGATATCGATCAAAATCTTCGCCCTTCCCTGCAATCACAATGCGTACACCCGGAAGACGTTCAGTAATCTGTGGCTCAGCCCGAATGAGATAATCAAGCCCCTTGTAGGGCCAGATACGGCCGAAGAACAGAATACGTGGCTCGTCATCCGGAGCAGGGTGTACATGCACGGGAGTCTCATCACGCAGCAAAATATGGGGTACCACAAAGACCTTTTCGGGTGGAAAGCGAAATAGCTGGAAAACATCCTGGCGCAGTTGCTCGGCATGCACAATCACCTTGTCGGCAATACGGTAGCCCGCGTTCATCACCGGCGCAAAAGTCACAAAAGTATCCCAATCGCCAATATGGTGGGTCACATCGTGAATGGTGATGACCAACGGGTAGCGACGCAGCAAAGGCAATGTAAAATTGAACCAGAGATGGCCTGCTTGAAAGTGGATAACATCTGGCTGGAATGCAGTGATGTAATGGAGTATGGAACTGAGCATAACCAGTTGTTTCAATGGCTCACGGTAGCGCGGGCGATGAAAGGTTACCAGGTGTACGCGTGGATCACATTTGGCCCGGTGCGGCTCAGCTTCATCCTCGGGCAACAGCAACAGCGTGCGGGCATTGGGTGCCATGCCGCTGGCAAGACGAACACAGTACTCTCCAAATTCAAATGAGACCAGTGCTACACGCATTGCCGTACCTCCATCACACTTAGGCATTCGCGTCAAGACCAAGTTTCCAGAGACCAGAGAGATAACCAACCGTTTCAAATCCCTGGCATTGCCGTCGAAAGCGCCCGGCTGGATCGGGCGTGATGACCATCAGTGGGAAGCGAGCAAACAACCAACCAATGCGTTTGGTTGAAAGCCAGAGACGTCCCACTGCTGAGAGATGCTGCCGGTTCTCGATCATCGTAGCTTCGGTGAAGCCCAGCCAGTAGCGGTGACGCCGAAAGTAGCGCTTTTCCAGGCGGCGAGCAGCGACATGGTGGCTGACTTCAATGGCCGGGTGATAGGCCATCGGGTAACCCAGTGCTGCAATGCGTACCTGCACATCATATTCTTCGCCCGATTGTAAGCTCGTACCCTTGCGGCCTAGGTCCTCCCGAAAGCCGCCGATTTGATCGAGCAAGTCTTTGCGAAAGGCAATATTGCAGCCAGCGAGCCACTGCTCATCGTTGATCAAGGTCGGCGTGTCGGACCAGTCGATCAGTGCCAGCGGCCCATAAAAATGATCAGAGAGCCACGGTGGCGGTGGGGCTTCCCAGATAGGGATGCTCTTGCCACCAACACCGCCGGGGGTGGGTTGAAAGGTCTCAAACATGTCAACGATGTTGACAAGCCAGCCTGGCACCGCAATCGCATCATCATCGAGATAGGCAATATATGTGCCACGAGCATGATGAGCGCCGGTATTGCGAGCACGTGAGAGACCCAGCACCGGCTCATAGATATACTGCACATGAGGTTCGGTGGCAAATGATTCTACCACCTGGCGTGTATGGTCTTTGGATGCATTATCGACCACAATGATTTCATACTGCTCTTGATCAAGTGTCTGATCGACCAAGCTTTGCAGTGCCTTTTGCAGGTAGTCTGCTCGATTCTGGGTACAGATAATTGCCGATATGCGTGTACTCATACAGTCGATCCTCCCATATTCCTCTCAGGTAAGCGCCGTCTCTTCGGTCGTTCGCCCTGCCTCTTCGGTCGTTGCAACTGTCTCTTCGGTTTGCAATGAGGTACCACTGGCAAGCAGTTTCAGTTCCTCGCGACTGATCAGACCGGCCAGAGAAAGTGCCAGCAGATAGACAATAGGCGCTACCGGAAAGACCAGCAACAACCAGGGAACATGGTACCAGATCCCAATCCAGACAATGGCCCCCATAACAGCAGTAGCCAGAGCAACTTTGAGCATCATCAACCAGGGAATAGCTAAACCGAGTTGCGTATGCGCTGCCCGTGAATGAACATAGAACGTGCCAACACCCGACGCTACGAGCGAGATAGCTGCGCCCGTCGGTCCAACAAACGGGACCAGCACGATACTCCCCAGAACATTCACCGCCACCGCCACGGCTTCTGTCCACGCAAAGAAGTTTTGCATCCCAGTAGCATTTAATAACGAGCCGTTGCTATAGCCGACAATGGTAAACAAGAACATTGCCAGAATGTACAGAATCACGGCAGCCTGGGTAAACTCTTCGCCATAGACCAGCACAATCACCTGTTCACCGACAAGAATCGTACCAAGCCCCAACGGAAAGCCCAAAATAACCAGAAACTTGTAGCAGACCTGGTAGAAACTCGGCAACGCATCACGGTTATGCACATACAGATGCGAAAACGAGGGAAAGATCGCCTTGGCAAAGGCACTGGGCAGCATCAGCACCATAATGATAAGCATATTGGCCGCATTATAAAGACCGACCATTTCTTCTGGGTAGAACAGCGAAATCACGAAGGTGCCAAAGAGTGCCTGCCCTGTGTGCAAAATCAGCAACAGGCCAAAGGGCAGACTGGCGATAAAGAGCGTTTGCCAGAACTGCGGGTTGAACGAAAAGCTAGGACGTACAAAGCGCCAGTGCATCACCACACCCAGAAAAAGCAGTTTACAGACCGATGCAACAACTGACATCAAGGCGATAGCAAAGAGTGACCAGCCAAGATAGATACCGAGCAACGAGAGAATCACATTGATCAGATTGCGCATCACCTCGGCGCCGCCGACAAATTCCATATGTTCGTAGGCCTGGAAGGTTGCCGAGAGCAACTCACCCAGCGCATCGAGCAAGTAGACCACCGTGTAGACATACACAATAGCCATGGTATCAGCGGAATAGCCCGCAAAATGCGAGATAACGATGACCATCAACAGGAAGGGCGCCCCCAAGAACAGACGCATCAGCAGGGTATTGCCCAGATACATTGATGACTTGTCGCGGTCGGCTGAGACATCGCGGGTCAGCAACACCTCGAGACCAGGGCCAACCAGCAAGACCAGCAAGCCGTTAATCGTTGTCGCAATGGAGATTTGTCCAATCCCTTCCGAACCGACATAACGAGCGAGCGCCGCCACATAGATAACGGTCAGCACACGACCAACAAACTGACCCACCGCCAGCGATGAGGTGTTTTTGATAATCTTCTGACGGGCAAAGCGGGCTATCAGATTCATGCGCCTTCCTGTGTCTGTTCGGTACGATGCGGCCTGCCAACGGCTTCTTCAAAGAGGTTTACCATCTCTTCGGCATGACGGCGCCAGGAATAGTGCTGCTGGACAAACTGCTGTCCACGTTGAGCCAGAGCGGTTGCCCAGGCTGGTTCGGTGATAATGCGGTGGATCGCCGTAGCAATTGCTTCCGGTGAACGTGGTGGTATCAAGAGAGCGGTCATGCCATCTTCAAGCACCTCGGCCAGGCCATTGGCCTGCGAAACCAGGGTTGGCTTGCCAGCAGCCATCGCTTCCATGCCAGCCATGCCCCAGGATTGATTTTCATCCGAGGCCCAGACAAACGCCTGACAGGCATGGTAATAATCGGGCAACTCATGCTCAGCCACTTCGCCCGTAAACGTGACATGATCAGCCAGATCACAGGCGGCTATTTCCTGTTCGAGCAATGCCATATAGTCAGCACTGTGCGACGTCCGTCCGACAACCATATACTGCACCGGGTGACCCTGATCACGCAGCAGACGGGTAGCCCGAATGACATCTTCGATACGGCGGCGAGGCATGGGCATGCTCACCGTCATAATCAAGAACGTCTGTGCATCAATGCCATGGCGCTGGCGTATTTTAGCGGCATCACCCCGCGCAAATTGCACACTGTCCACGCCCGGACGGACAATCTGCGAGCTCACCTGGTAGTGTTCTTGCATTTGCTGCTGCACCCGGCTACTCAAAACCGCTATCGTATCGATGGAACGCACAGATGTTTCGTCATAACGGCAAATCGGCTCAAAGAGGGCTGACTTCAGTTGATGCTTCATGGTCGCCAGCGTACCCGAAACTTGCTCGTACCGGTGGCTGCCAATGGGTAAAAAGTCGTTGCAAAGCCAGACAACCGGGGTTCCATAGCGCTGCTTATAGGTCGCTGCCGCCCAGCTAATGGTATTCCCATGGGGGTTCACCACATCATATCCCTCAGCCAGAGCCGCCGAGAGGATGCGCTGATCGTGGTAGTAATGTCCAATCGACTGGATATAATTCAGCATCCGCAAACCAGGATAGTGTGGCATGCTGACCGCAAAAGGTGTCTCGACCGAACGAAACGAGCGAATATCAAGGTTCCTGGTAATATCAGGATAACATTGTTGCTGATTATACTCTACCGCATAGAGTGTCAGATCATGGCCCAGAGCAACCAGTTCACGACTCAGGTAGAGCGTGTGTTTGGCAATGCCACCAATGCCATCAAGGCCATAGATTAAAATCGCAATTCGCATAACCTGGTCTGCAACCTCGCTTTCTCATCTCTGCTGAACAACAATATGATTTCGCTTGAGACGACCAGCCGGAACAACGACCGGAAACCGCGCCGCTAGCTCAGCCAGTTGCATCCGTCGGATAGCGACAATCAGGCCAATAAACATCCAGAAAAAGACAAAGATGCCTTCGGTTTTCAAATGCACATCACCGATATTGCTATAGGCTATCGAGACCAGCGCAGCAACCAGACCAATCGCAAAAGCCGAAAGAAATCGGTCATCGATACGTGCAGCCTGAAACCCCTCCCACATTGCAGTGAAAAGAAGCAACATAAACACACTGATGCCGATCAGACCAGTTTCAGCAGCAATCAGCAAAAACGCATTATGGACTGGTTCAAAAAAGTGGAACCAGACCCCATTAGGATCGTAATCACGCATCACCACCGTAAAGGTGTTGATCCCCACGCCCAGAAAAGGGTTTGCATGGACCATGTTCATGGCTACATCATTGAGCTGAAAGCGCACATCAATTGTGTTTTCGCTAAAGCGAGCCAGGATCGAGTCAGCAAATGCCAGTGCGACCATGATTGCTGCAAACCCCATAACAACGAGTTTGGGCACAATATTGATGCGGATCCAGCCACGCAAATACGCCATAAACAGACCCGCAGCCACACCACCAGCCATAGCCACCCACGAGCCGCGTGAGAAAGTCAGGATCAAGGGCAAAATACCAAACGCTGACAGCACAAAGATGAAATTGCTCCATTTGCCTAGCGCATTGCAGAACCAAATAATCATCCCAATGGTAATGATTGCAGCAAGATAGGCCCCAATCGTATTGGGCCAGCCAAACGTGCCCACAATACGCGTTACGGTGTCTTCAGGGGTATCGCCACCACCATAGGCGGTGTCACCAAGGCCCATCACATCAATACCAACATATTGTAGGCTTCCTACCAGGCTTTGAAAGACGAGGCCGGCAAGTAAGGCACAAAAGACGAGTAACACATCCAGCTTTGTTGTGACATTCCCTGCGATGACGCGCGAGAGCAGATAGAACTTGCTGATCCTGATGATCTCGGCAATGCTCAACACCACATCTTGCGAGTGATAGATGGTAATAATACTCCAGCCAATCAGCGACAATGCCATCAGATCGATAATCGAAAAGAGTATTGACGTGCGTCTGATAAACAGATCAACGATACCAAAAACGATCAACACCATGAACGGAAAGTCATGCAAAAAGAGAATAATACCAGCCTGTGCTCCGCCAGAATGATGCGGTATCGATTTATCGAACGGGGCAAAAGCAATATTAACCAGTGGTACCACAAAAACCAGACAGAGCAACAGCATGCGCCGTAAATTACCACTGAGAATACCAACCACCCCTATAAACAGACCCAGGAAGAGAACATACAGGCGATAGACTGACCAGTTTGAAACCGCCGGCGCAAAAACCAGAGCAAATGGACCTATCACCAGTCCAGCGCTGACCGCAAGTCCAAGTAACACATATTTGTTTCGGAAGAGGCTGAGAAAGGAAGCTATCGCCATAATGATATTGAAAACAGGGTGCCGCGATCATGTGCATGATTGGCGGCCCCCTGACAGAAATCAGGTTCAGGCTTGAAAAAACGCTTTGATGGTATCAACGACGTAGTGGACGGATTCTGACGTAAGTTCTGGAAACATCGGTAACGAAACAATATGATCGGCATATTCTTCGCTTATCGGTAATGAGCCAGGCGCATACCCCAGATTCTCGTAAGCCTGCTGGCGATGCACCGGAACAGGATAGTGAATGCCGGTTGCAATCTGGTGTTCACCAAGGTACTGCATAAAGCTGGTACGGTCGGGCACGCGCACCACATAGAGGTGCCACACATGTTCAGCATAGTCAGCAACTGTGGGTGTCACCACCGGTTCAACATCGGCAAGCAATGTGTTATACAGTGTTGCATGGCGACGGCGAGCAGCATTCCAGTCATCCAGATGGCGCAACTTGACGCTTAAGATCGCAGCTTGCAGGGTATCAAGACGGCGGTTGAACCCCTGAAGTTCATGATAGTATTTCTTGCGCTGCCCATAGTTGCGCAGCATCTGCACCGAATCGGCAATTTGCGGATCGTTGGTGACGACCATGCCCCCATCACCGCAGGCACCCAGATTTTTGGCTGGATAGAAACTAAATGCCGCAGCGTGACCAAACGTACCGGTGCGTTTGCCTTTGTAGCGGGCACCATGGGCCTGAGCCGCATCTTCTAGCACAATCAGGTTGTGTTTCTGCGCCAACTCAAGAATCGGATCCATATCGGCTGGTTGTCCATACAGATGCACGGGGATAATCGCACGGGTGCGTGGTGTGATGGCGCGTTCAATCGCCCCAATATCGATATTGTACGTCTGTGGGTCATGATCGACCAACACCGGGGTGGCGCCACTGTGTGAGATCGAAAGCACGGTAGCAATAAAGGTATTGGTTGCCGTAATCACTTCATCACCTGGGCCAATACCACATGCGCGTACTGCCAACTCCAATGCCGAGGTACCAGAGTCAACCCCAATAGCATGGGCAACTTCGCAATATTCGGCAAACTCCTGTTCAAACAGACCAACCTCCTTGCCCAGAATATAACCGCAACTCTGCAACACATGGGCTGACGCCTCGGTTATTTCCTGCTCAAGCGAATGATACTGAGCTTTTAAATCAACAAAGGGAATAGGTGTTGGTTTGGTTTCTGCTACCGCCATCGTGATACTCACCTTCCTTACACACAAGAATACAAAAAACCATTCAGGATATCAGGCTAGCGCTAAACGGGTCTGGATAAACCAGGGTCACGCCATATGACGTGACCGGCACGACTCAACGTGCAAACCGGCTGCACCTATTATACAACGTCTACGGTACTCTTTTCATGCATGGAGCGATCAATTGCCTCCATTACCCGTACAACGTCAAGCCCTGCTTGACCATCGGTAAAAGGCCGCGTGTTGTGTTTCACGCAATCGAGGAAATGAATGCACTGGTTTTTCAACGGCTCGCTCACTTCGATGCGGGGACTGATAATATCGCCATCACGCATGGTAAAGTAAAATTCACCGTAGCTTGAAGAGTCATCAACCGTACTGGTAATGCCCTTTTCATAAATCCGCACGCGTTCCAGGGCATTCAGATCATCGAAGACAACCCGCTTGTCACTGCCTACCACCACGACTTCGCGTACTTTATTCGGGTCGGCCCAGCTCACATGAATATGCCCAACCACCTCATTCGCATAACCAAGCGTGACAAAACCGACATCCTCTTGCTGACTGCGCAACAATTTGGCGCCCGTAGCACTGACCCATTGCGGCGGCCCACCCATGAAATAATTGAAAATCGAGACATCATGGGTTGCCAGGTCCCACAGTGCGTTCACATCTTTGCGGACTGGACCAAGATTCGTTCGCGAGGAATACATGTAATACAGACGGCCCAGTTCAGATTGATCGATATACTCTTTGACCTTTCTCACTGCTGGATTGTAGAGAAAGGTATGTCCAACCATCAAGACCAGTTTTTTTGACTCAGCCAGGTTGATGAGGTCCTGTGCATGTTCACTGGTAAGCGTGATTGGCTTTTCGATAAGGACGTGCTTGCCGGCTTCTAGGCATTTGCGGGCAACATCATGATGATGTTGCGCTTGGGTCGAAATGACCGCTGCATGGACCCCTTCCATGTCCAACGCTTCATCAACATGCGTTGTCAATGACACCCCTGGAAAACGCTTGCGGGCTTCTTGCAGGCGCTCCGGCCGTACATCACATAACACTACATCCCAGGAATCCGGTAGTTCACGAAAGATACGCACATAATTTGCTCCCCAATAACCAAAACCAAAGAAGGCAACGCCTACCTGCCCACTATGTTTCTCTCGAGCCATTCGTTTCTCCTAACCAGCTCTCCAAATTGCTACCAAAAAAGAATATCGTAGAAGTTCCCTTCTACGATATTCTTTATATCACTCTTTGAGCAGACTATCAAACCAAACTTCGGTTTATTTGGCACCTCGGCTTGAGAGAACGGCTGGGATAGTGAACAAGACCAGCCAGATATCGAGCCACAGTGAGCGAGTGCGAACATATTCGATATCCATATCAATCATCTCTTCAAACGATGACTCACCGCGACCTTTGGCCTGCCAGATACCGGTGATGCCAGGCAGTGCGTGCAGTCGTTCGTAGTGCCAGGGCTGATATCCCTCTACTTCGTAGATTGGCACCGGGCGTGGGCCGACCAGGCTCATCTCGCCTTTGATAACATTGAACAGCTGTGGCAACTCATCCAGGCTGGTTTTGCGCAAGAAGGCGCCGGCGCGAGTAACACGTGGGTCGTTTACCAGTTTGACCCCACCATCTGCCTGATCCAGTGTTCCCGCAAGAAAGGCTTTGATATGTTCGCGATGCAGCGTATCATCCGCATTGTGCGTCATCGAGCGGAACTTGAAGAACCGAAATGTTTGCACTTCCCAGCGAACCGTTCCATTCTCAAATCGTGGTCGCGCACCCACACGTTCCTGAACAAACAGACTTGGGCCTCGGCTATCGAGTCGAACAATCAGTGCTATGAACAGCATCACGGGCCAGAGCAAGAACAGGATCAGCGTAGCGGCCACAACATCCATAATGCGTTTGCATGCATATGAGAAAACACTATCACGGCTACTGATGTACGATGGCAGGGCAATTTCACCGAACTTGACCTGGTTATTCTGAATTGTGTTTGACATATCTCCACCCTTATTCCTTTATAGAGATGATAACGATTATACAAGCGTGTGAAAACTAAACTGACGATAAAAACTCTTTATGTTGTTCTGGCGTCTCTTTGACAAGCTGTTGCTTGCTCTGATGACCTGCTCTTTTGCTCAAGTTCAGGTCTGCCCGTTCCCCACTAAGCAGAACCATCGGCAACGAGTTGACGCATTGTATGTTGGCCTGAAAGCAAGTTCAATGCTCGGTCAGTATACTCCTGTATCACATGAACCAACTGGTTCACCGTAGAAGCAATACAATACTGGCTGTGTAGCACGTGAACACTGTTGCTGCTAATATCGAGACAGATAACTGGAAGACCTGGGTACTTTTTCAACAGCGTGAACACCAGCTCTGCCTGTGCATCAACCGTCTCCATAATAATCGCGTTGGGTCGCAACTGGTTGAGCATCTCTTCGATATCGGTACATGTTGATGTAATCTGCACGACCTTCATCGATTCTTTGTTACTCAATCCTGCTCGCATTCCCGCGATAAACAATGAGTTTCCATACAGTACGATCACCAGTTGCTCCTGAATGTTATTCACTCTTACGGTTTCGTGATTACCGTTCGTTTCGTTGATGTTATAATAGCAAACAGCAATATATCCTGTCACTGTACAAAGGTACAGTCTGTAGTACAAAGAAAGTACAGGGTACCATGCCCTGGACCATACTGTACTAAAGTACAGGTATCCCACTTTCCGCGTTTCCCCAAAGCATCAGACAGCAGTACCAGGGCGCTCACAACACATGCCAGCAAAGCATCTCTGGCATGGCAGTATCCCAATTACACCAGGGGTATACTCACACAGTCACCGAGGCAAACATCGATTTATACTGTTAAGAAGATGTATTCTATCGCGATGTTTAAACTTCGTATTAGGGTACGGGGGTAGGGTATTGGCAGACAACCGTCATCATTGGGCAACACCATCAAGCCCCCTGACCAATCCATACAAGGTACAGTACAGGGACTGTACTCTGGTACTTTGGTGTATATTGGGTGACAGTACCATGGTTCAACATGGCGATCATGAGCAACGGGTCATTGCTCATTGGGTGATTGGATAGAGTGCAGGTGTATCTGATACCAAATTCGGTTCATCGATATGAGACGTAGGTGCGGCTTGCAGCCTGCTTTGTGGGAGCAGCGCGCTGCTCCCACAAAGCAGGCGAGACGCCTGCGCTCCAGTGCATACCAGTGATCACCCGAATTTGGTATGAGTTGTCAGGACCAATAGTTTATGCTATACTAGAACCATATCCGGGGATGTGGCGAAATGGCAGACGCGCATGCCTTAGGAGCATGTGCCGCAAGGCGTGTGGGTTCAAGTCCCACCATCCCCACCAGTCTGCCCATGAAAAGCTGCAAAAAGGTGCTGTAGTGCGGTTACCAGCAAGCCATGTTCGGTCGCATGCATCCGTTGCTCAAACGACTCCAACGTATCATCAGGATAGATCGGTACCGTGGCCTGAGCGATGACCGGTCCAGCATCAACCTCGGGCGAAGCATAGTGGACCATACACCCACTGTGCTGTATCGCCCCCTGCTGATATGCCTCATAGGCCCGTTGAATGGCGTCAACCCCAGGGAAAGTCCCTGGTAGCGCCGGGTGTAGATTGATCACTTTCTGGGGGAAATGATCGAGGAACGCCGGGCTGAAGATATGCATCCAGCCCGCTAGTACAATCAAATCGGGCTGATAGGGCTGTATCTGTGCAGCCAGGTCAGCATCATAGGCACGGCGACCAGCCGGATGCTTGCGATAGGACGCCAGGGGAACGTACAGGGTGGGGATACCCGCGGCTGCGGCGCGTTCCAGACCATAGGCCCGCTTGCGATTAGAGACCACCAGCACAATATCGATGGGCAGCAACTGGGTAATCATGGCGTTGATAATGGCCTGCAGATTGGTGCCCGAACCCGAAATGCAGATGACCAGCCGCGGCCGTTCATGCGCCGATGCCGCATGAGACATCATTGAATCACCACATTGCCCGTACCAGCGGTGATCGAACCAATCGCATACAGATCACCAGGCAGCGTAGCCAGTGCCAATGCCCGATCTGCTGGCGGAACCACCACCACCATGCCAACCCCCATATTGAAGACGCGGAACATCTCTGCATCGTCGATCATGCCCGTTTGCTGGATCAGGCCAAAGATGGGTGGCTCCGGCCAGCTGCCGCGCTGGATGCTCGCAGCGGTACCCGCTGGCAAGATGCGTGGCAGATTATCGAGCAGACCGCCACCAGTAATGTGCGCCAGCCCTTGAATAGTCACACCAGCGGCTAGCAACTGTTGCACCGGGGTGAGATATGAGCGGTGGACCGCCAGCAAACGTTGTCCCAGGGTGGTGCCATCGGGTGGCTGGCGTGCGTTCCAATCATGCGTTGCTAGCACCCGACGTGCCAATGAGTAGCCATTGGTATGCAAACCCGTTGAAGGCAAACCAAGCAGCACATCACTGGTAGCAATCAGCCGACCATCAATGATCTGCTCACGCTCAACCACGCCAATGATGGTACCCACAACATCAAGTGTATCGGGCTGGTACACGCCCGGCATTTCAGCCGTTTCACCGCCCAACAAAACGCATCCGGCAGCGCGACATGCGGTCGCCATGCCGCTCACCACGGCTGCTATCTGTGGGGGATCAAGTCTGGCGGAAGCGACATAATCCAGAAAGAAGAGCGGTGTAGCACCCTGTACCAGAATATCATTGACACAGTGGTTCACCAGGTCCTGACCAATACCCTCCCACTGATTCAGTTGCGCTGCAACCATGGTCTTGGTGCCAACGCCATCGGTCGAGGCCACCAGCACCGGTGCCTGCATCTGCTGGAGTGCCCCGGCATCGTACAGGCCACCAAAGGCGCCAATCCCCGCCAGCACAGCCGCGTTATAGGTTGATTGCACCGCAGTTTGCATCAAACGGATAGCTCGCTGCCCCGCATCAATATCAACCCCTGCTTCACGATAGGTCTCACTCATCGCCGTTCAACCTCTTGCGCCCAATATCGCGCCGGTAGTGCATACCATCAAACGAAATACGGGCAATACCGGCATACGCCCGATTGAGCGCCGATGCGAGATCGTGCCCCAGGCCACTGACAGCAAGAACGCGCCCGCCGCTAGTCACCAGTTCCCCATTGTGTTGGGCGGTGCCAGCATGGAAGACGACCATATCTGGCTCATTGAGCAACGGTTCGACCCCACTGATGGGAAAACCGGTTTGATAGGCGCCGGGATAGCCCCCTGATGCTGCCACGACCGTGGCGCAGGCACCATCGCGCCAGTTCACATTCATCTGATGCAGTTGTCTCTCGGTACAAGCCATGAGAAGAGCCATCAGCGATGCGCCGGCCCGTGCGCCCCTGTTGACCAACAGCGGCACAATTGCCTGGGCTTCCGGGTCACCAAAACGGCAGTTAAATTCTAACACCTTAAACCCAGTATCCGTCAACATAAGACCGGCATAGAGCACGCCAATATAGGGGGTTCCACGTCCTGCCATGCCACTGATAGTCGGTTCAAGCACCTTTTTGCGTATCTGTTCCAGAAGTGCGGTATCGCTCGCAATATCCGGAGCCGGGGCATAGGCACCCATACCACCAGTGTTTGCTCCCCGGTCGCCATCATACACGCGTTTGTGATCACGTGCAGGTGGCATCATCAGCACCGAATGACCATCGCTAAAGGCGAGCACCGATACCTCAGCACCAGCGAGGCATTCTTCCATAATGATGCTCTGGCCAGCACTGCCAAACGCGCGTTCAACCATGATGCGATGCACCGCAGCCCGAGCTTCATCCAGATCAGAACAGATGATCACACCCTTGCCAGCCGCCAGACCATCCGCTTTCACCACAATTGGGTCAGCCTGCCGGCCCGCCTGGGCGCGGCTATCGAGAAAGCGGTAGGCATCATCAGGCTGATGGAAGACAGCATAATCGGCGGTGGGAATACCCAGATCACGCATAAAGGCTTTGGCAAATGCTTTGGATGATTCCAGCCGAGTGGCAGCGCGATCTGGCCCGAAGATACGCAGACCAGCGGCGCGAAAATCATCAACCACGCCAGCTGCCAGCATTGCCTCAGGCCCAACGACAGTCAGGTCAATCTTCTGGCGACGAGCAAACCCAACCAGTTCGGCAATATTGTCCGGTGGAATAGCAACACTGGTAATCGGCGATGCACCCAGATGCGGCAACGCAGTCTGATTGGTGCCACCATTGCCCGGTGCCACATAGACCTGACGCACTTCTGATGAGCGCGAGAGCGCCCAGGCCAGTGCGTGCTCACGTCCACCAGAGCCGAGTACAAGAACGGTATAAGAGGTCATAATATTATTTCACATCATGTCGTTACATTCTGCTACAAACAATGTGATTATACTGTGTGCTTGCAGCTTTTGCAACAATGCGCCAGGCATGTTCCTCGGTGGTGAACCTATGGCTCATGGTGTTGCAATGTATTGCATTTTGGCTCTTGGTGAAACTATGGCTCATGGTGTTGCAATGTATTGCATTTTGGCTCTTTTTGTGGGTTGAACCAGGCATACGCTGCTGCCCTTCATCCCTGGCTCTTCGCCGATTCTCAGGTGAAACACATGCATAGAGCGCGGTCGTCTCGACCGCATGCAGGCAGGATGTTTGCACTCATGTATATTTTTGGATAATGACATCCTGATTTGGAGGACCGAATCGTGATGCGCCCTCCAAATGAGTTACAGAAAAAGTACCCATATAAAGGATGGAAATCCCGTTCGCATGCCGGCAGGCAGGATGCCTGGGTTCCAACGCCGATACCAGGTCGATGCACGTTTCATTATTTGCACGAGGCTCTTGCCGTGTGGTATACTTGCCGCGCAAATGTCTGAGCTTGCCCATCGGACCGGGGTGTATCCGGTGTGCCCTCTACCGTGCCAGGATAGAATGACCTTGATGGCTGTTGTGGGCATCAGGTATTGGCTATAAACGTTGTACATAGCAATGGGATAGTACAAAAATTCGGTTTTTTGTACGACTGGTGACAACCAGTTGCGCTTCAACACGCCACATCCGTGTGTGGTATACGTAAACGTGTAATGATGAACAATGTACGATAAAGGAGTTATGATGCGATCTTTCCATGTCCTTTTCCGCACCTTCAGCGTGCTGATGCTGACCGTGCTTTCGCTTATGACTGTGCCTGTGCTGGCGCAGGACGATGCCCAATGTTTCGACCAGACCAACCAATGTATCAGCGGTGCGATTCGCGAGTTCTGGACGCAAAATGGCGACCTGCCCGTCTTTGGCTACCCCGTGACAGCGCAGCAAGCCGAGACGATTGAGGGCACCGCTCTTCAGGTGCAGTGGTTTGAACGCAACCGTCTGGAAATCCATCCCGAAGGGGTGTTGCTTGGCCGACTCGGTGTTGAAGTGTTGGAACAGCAAGGGCGTCCTATTCAGACCAATTTGACCGAAAATGATATTGCGCCGGAGTTTCGCGCGTACTGGGAGAGTCAAGGGCTTGACCTAGGCGATGAGGGTGTCTCCTTCCGTGAGAGCCTGGCCCTCTTTGGTTACCCCATCTCACAGGCCCTTCCCGAAGTGAACGCTGCCGATGGTGAGCGCTACCTGACCCAGTGGTTTGAACGCGCCCGGTTTGAATATCATCCGGATACCGACCAGATGGTGCTACTGGGTCTGCTCGGTAACGAGTTGCTCGCTGCTGACGACAATCCCGCGCCGCCACCACCGGATACGCAGGAGACACCAGAGCCAGAGCCAGACCCCAGTCCATCGGTCATATCTGGTCCATGCTCCACTAATGCGCCGGATATTACCGAAGGAGCCCATGTCTGGGTCACCGATACCCACCCCACGCTAGGCAGTGAAGTGCTGGCCTGTGCGATTCTAGTACGTGGCAACCAGATGGAAGCCGATGTCTTTTACAACTTCCATATTCAATATAGCCTCGATAATTTTCAGTTGCTGGCGGGCCGCACCGATAACGCTGGTCTTGGGATGACGTCATTTGTTGTGGATCCCTCGGTGGGACCTGGGGCCACGGTTGAGATTGAGATTATCTTTGCCATTGACAATACCAATGTGCGGGCTACTACAACGTTGATCACGCAGTAATCGAGCGCGGTCATCTCTTGGGCGCAGCACGCTGACGCCTCTACGCCGACCCTGTAGGGCCGCAGCACGCTGCGCCCTACAGGATATTTAGGGAACGAGCCTCCCTATACAACAGGTGTTCCGACTACATACAGGATGCTAGCACCCCTCCCAACATCCTTGGGCGCAGCACGCTGACGCCCATACGAGCACACCGATCTATAAAAACGCGTCTGAGATGTACCACAAAACACACGAAGAACACAAAGGTTTCACAAAAGACGATGTTCACCTGAGAATCAACGATGGTGCGCTTACAGCACATTGTGCATTCTATCCCTATGCGCAGAAGATATGAATATTTGATGAAGATTTCTGCGCTCTTGCAACCCCCCTTTGATCACTGGCGTCATACTCTCGGAAATGAAAAATGCACTGAATGTACCAGTGATAAACAACGAAAAATGCATCCATAAAAGGAGGAGATGATGTCGAAATCAACTCAAATAGGTCTCATTTTTCTCATCCTGCTTGCCGTGTTTGTAAGTATTACCGGCGGCGCCCTGGTTGGCGGCGTGACCGGATATTTTCTGGCCCAGCAAAGCATTGCCGAGATGCCAACGCCTGAAGTTCAGACGGTGGTTCAACCAGCCGAACCGGCCCAGCCCGAAACACCGGCTGAACCCGCACCAGAAATCTTTCCCGACCCAACACAACCACCCGAAGCGGTGATACCACCAGTCGTAGGCGATGCAGAAGAGCAATCGGATGCGATGGTTCTGGCGGTAGAGCGCGTTTCACCGGCTGTCGTCACCGTCCTCAATATCAATAGTGAGGCCGGCGGCAGCGGCAGTGGGGTGATTGTCTCGGAAAATGGCTATATTCTGACCAACCATCATGTCGTTGAGGGTGCTACAGAACTGGCTGTCATTTTTGCCGATGGCACCCGTCAGGATGTCACCCTGGTGGGCAGTGATCCCCTTTCCGATGTTGCCGTGGTGAAGGCCACCGAGGCCGTCCCCGCCGTCGCGGTGGTGGGCGAATCCGATGCGTTGCAGCCGGGTGAAACGGTGCTGGCGATTGGTAGCCCGCTGGGTAACTTTCGCAACACTGTTACCTCCGGGGTGGTCAGTGCGCTCAATCGTTCGGTAGGCAACCTGGAAGGGCTGATTCAAACGGATGCCTCGATTAACCGGGGCAACAGCGGCGGGCCATTGATTAACCTGGAAGGCGAGGTAGTTGGCCTGAATACGCTGGTGGTGCGCGGTGGTTTTCTGGGCAGTGATCAGGCCGAAGGTCTGGGCTTTGCCGTACCGAGCACGATCTTTCGACGTGTGAGCGAGCAACTGGTCGCCACCGGTGAGATGGCCTATCCCTACCTGGGCATTCAATACCAGGTGATTGATTGGGATGTTGTGGTAGAAGAGAACTTGCCAGTTGAAAATGGTGCGCTGGTGATCAGTGTGGAGCCAGGCACGCCAGCGGATCAGGCCGGGCTGCAAGATGGTGATATTATTACCGCGCTTGATAGTACTTCGCTGGCACAAGATAATTCATTACGTTACGTGTTGATTCAATATCAACCTGGCGATACCGTGGAGCTAACTGTTCTTCGTGATGGTCGTGAGTTGCAACTTGAGCTCACCCTGGGTACACGGCCAAAAGACTTGCAACCCTAAATAAAACGTCCTGGCCCATGCAAGTAGAACGGTTTTTGTTCCCGTTTACAATACTCCCGCAGGTAGCTTCTACCTGCGGGAGGTCTGGGTTTTGGGGGGATTGCTACGGGCAGTGTTTCTGTTCTCTGGTCGCTGTCTTCCGATCATCCATGCGCTCATACCGGTGAAATTGGCGGTGTAAAAACCTTCGTGTAAAAAACGACATCAGGTTAAAATCTGGCTAAAAACATCTGCGATAGACGACACCTGCTCAATGCTTATTGGAGTAGCGGCTCCTGACTACCACTTACACATAGGCGAGGCTTTGCCGCACGCTGATCCGGGCGGCACTGCGTGCAGGCACCACTGAAGCGAGCACCGCGATCACCACAACGGCCATGAGCCAGAAAAGCACCGCCCAGGTATGATACTGATACTCCAGATCGACTGCAAAAAGCACCTGGCCCATCAACGCCGCAACATACCTTCCCACTACAAACGAGAGCGGCACGGCCACCAGCCAGCTCACCAGTCCCTGCACGATGCCCTCGAGAATCAGCATCCCCATCAGGTGCGGGGTCTGTGCGCCAATCGCACGCAGCACCCCGATTTCTCGCGTCCGTTCCAGCACACTCATCGAGAGCGCTCCCATCAGCCCGATGCCGCCTACGAACGCTGTCATGACCGCAAGTACGAGCAGCATCGGGATATACTGGTCGAAGAAGTTGGCGAAGAACTGGCGATCTTCCGCGACGGTTCGGGTTGCAGCCACATCCCAGTGGCGCTGCTCGAAGAGCGTTTCGAGCCGCCGGGTCATCGTATCAACGACCGCCGGGTCGCCGGAATGCAGTTGCACCAGGAGGTGATTCACCGGATACCGGGTTGTCGTGCGAAAGACTGCCGCGCGTGGCGCATAGACGTGTTCTGGTTCGGGCTGCACCGACAATACGCGATAGAAGCCAACGACCTGCCAGCGTTCGTCACCCAGGTCGCCCAGGTCGAGCGTAACCATATCACCCAGGTGAATCCCGTTCTCTTCTGCCGTGGCCTCATTCAGCACCACCGCGCGGTCATCTTCGGGCAGCAGCCAGCGTCCGGCAACGATACGCGGACGGTAAAGGTCACTATCGGGGATGACACCCATCAGGATCGTGCCTGCTCCGGCTTCTTTGGTGGCCTGCCCCGCACGCAGCAATGTGGCTGGATGGCTGAACCAGGCTTCCGTCTGGCGGATGTGCGGCTGGGTTGCCAGCAGGGTTTCAAGCTGGTCAATGCGCTGATCGTCAGCGAAGGCAACCTGCACATGGTAGTCGCGGCGTGCCAGTTCGGTCTCTACGCTCAGGTCAATCGAACTGGAGAGCGTCATCACGATCAGATAGAGCGTTCCGGCTGTTACCAGCACGATCTGAGTCAGCACCAGGCGACTTTTGCGCCGCATCATCGTGCTTATGGCCATCTGCATTGGCGCGGGGAGCCAGTGCCCACCCAGGCGGTCAATGGTGCGCTCGAACCAGATACCTCCCATGCCATCGCCCAACCCATAGCTAGCGATAGCCTGCCGCACCGTGATGCGTGCGCCATTGAGCACCGGCCACAGGGCCACCAGCAGCGGCACGACCAAGGCCGCAACGATTTGCACGACCAGAGCACGCGGCGACCCCTGACAGGTGGCATACGTGACATTGAAGATATCCAGAAAGTAGCCAGCCATCACGCATGTGAGGAACGTACTCAGGGGCAGCGCGATCAGCAGCGCCAGCACGCCGTAGATCAAGACACCTGCCAGATACAGGCGCATAATCATGCCCAGGCGTGCGCCAATTGCTTTCAAAATACCAATCTGATTGGTTTCCTGGGTAATCAGTGCGGTGAGCGTGTTGTAAATCAGCACCACACTGAGCAGCAGCGCCGCGACCGCCAGAATGTGCATCACCAACGCGAGCCCGTCGAAGAACTCCTGTGCCCAATGCTCATCCGGATCGTTATAGTGCGTGATGCCCACGCTGATGCCGAGGCTGGACAGGCGATCCTTGACCGCAGAGGCCACGGAACGGGCATGTTCCTCACTGTAGGGTGTCACCTGGATCATAAGCTGCTGGAATGTTCCATCGTGTACACCGAAGCGTTCCATACCCTGCGCATCGACGAAGAAATGGGCATCGAAGCCGAACTCAGGGGAGGCAATAAAATGATAGCGGATGGTGCCGTTCACCGGCAGCGCCCGGTCGGTTCCATCCAATTCAAACAGCACACGGTCGCCAACTTGCAGCCCCAACAGGTCGGCGGTGCGATAGTCAATGCCTACGGCATCACGATGCGGCCACGCCCCGCTTTTGCGTTGCAGCATGCTATACTGCTGCTCCGCATAGTCTTCGCGCATCATCAGCACGCCGTTTTGCCAGGGTTCATCCGGGGTCAGTCGGTAGCGAATCGCCACTTCGTTGAGCGGCTCGATCCCGGCCACCCCGTCAATACGCCGCAGCGCATGGAGGGTATCTTCAGCAACAGGCTGGCTCAGGCGCATATAGACGTGGGCGGGCACCACCGCACGGTGGGCCTGGTTCCATGTGGGCGTTAATTGATCCATCAGGCCCACGATAAAGCCCAGAGATAGAACACCAATGGAGATACTGAGCGCGGCGAGTGCGGTACGCACCTTGTGGTGCCAGAGTTCGAACCAGAGTTTATCCCAGATGACACCCATAGGGAGGAAAGCTCCTGTGCGTTGTAGCGTGTATCATACTCCGGCTGAAACAAGCGAGCGTGTAGATGGTGCTGTCCTGTCACGGGTCAATCGTTCATCGCGGGCAATGCGGCCATTCACAATTTCCAGGCAACGGGGCACCCGCTGTGCCAGGTCTTGGTCATGGGTGACCAGCAGCACGGTCTTCCCCTGTGCGACCAGTTTGTCGAACAGCGCAAAGACATGCTGCGCGGTCTGACTATCCAGGTTGCCCGTTGGCTCATCGCCCACCAGCAGTGGCGGGTCGTTCGCCAGAGCACGGGCTATGGCGGCACGCTGCTGCTGGCCGCCGGAAACCATGCTCGGCAGTTTGTCGGCCTGGTCAGCAAGTCCCACCAGGGTGAGCAAGTCCATCGCCCGTGCCCGTCGTTCTCTGGGCGTGTATTTCCCGGCAATATCCATTGGCAGGATGATATTCTTGCGCAGGCTGAGGGCCGGCAGCAATTGGAAAAACTGGAAGACAATGCCCACATCGGTGCTGCGCCAGGCAGCGAGTTGATCCTCGCTCATCCGGTGGATCGGGCGACCATTCACGCGCATTTCACCCGCGGTGGGGCGATCAATACCGGTGATCAGATTGAGCAGGGTCGATTTGCCGTTCCCAGAGGGGCCAACAATGCCGACAAACTCGCCTGCCTGGATGGAAAAGGAGAGCACATCCAGAACGGGCACATCGGCGTTCCCAACGCGAAAGGTTTTGATAATGTTACACGCTTCAATGATCGGCGGTTGCATAGCTTTTCTGCACTCCTCTGCTGCTTTCTGATGGCGCAAAAAACGTATCTATCGACCCCAATTATACCATGCCAGGCGCTGTGTTACAAGTATCAACCTTTTCGCATACGAATCTGTGACGGGTTGCGTCGCGAGCGCCACACCGCCCGCACGCTCTGGGAAATGGCATGTCCGTTGCTGCAAGACTCTCCGCAGGCGTATCTCATTGTAGCTGATAGTGTTCTTGACAAACGTTATGCTGAGAAGATCGATCTGCTCAAACGGCAGTACCGTGGTACCGAACATGGGCTGGTTCGGGGTATTGGTGTGGTCAATCTGGTCCATAGCACGGGGCAAACGGACGATTTTCACCCTATTGATGATGCATCTATGCTCCAGGTGCAGATGGAAAGACCAAAAACGACCATGTTCGGGAGATGCTGATCGCAGCTGTGGCTGATACGCAATTGGAGGCTCAAACCATGCTATGTGACATCTGGTATGCCTCGGCTGAGAATCTGAAACTGGTACATCGAGCGTTTGAGCGTTTGGTTTGAGCGTTTGAGCGTTCCAACGCTCAAACGCTTCAAGAGGGATACATTGGGTTGGAAGACATCGACTGGACCGCAGAACGCCGAAAATATGGCGTGATGGTGCGGTTGCAACGCGTTCCCTTTCCGGTGCGGTTGTTCAAGCTCTCGCCACGAACGGTGACATTGACTGGGTCATTATCAATGGCCTCGATTCGACCATTACAGCGCACGTCGCTCAAGACGCGAACGACGTGCGTTGGGAGAGCGAGGAACGGCATCGCGGGCTGAAGCAACTGACGGGAATACGCCACGTGTCAATAGCCGCATCGGACGGTCGCAACGCAATCATCTGGCCTGTTGTTATCATGCATGGCTTTCATTGAAAGTGAAAGCGATAGAACTGGGAAAA
>JAAURD010000335.1 GCA_012034075.1 Chloroflexaceae bacterium
CGACGTGCGTGCGGTCGTCCCGCCGTTGGGCGCAGCACGCTGACGCCCCTCACAGCGCCGCGCCGACGATTCACTCGCGACCCGGTGCGGTCTCTCGACCGCTGCGCGGCTGCAAGCCGCGCCTACGATCTTGCACCGACCACGCTTTGCGCTTCAACGCGTTGCGCTCCGACCGCTTCAACGCTTCCAAAGGTTTCGTATCTCCCCGCAAACCACCACCATGCGGTGACCAGCACGTAATAGCCCAGCACCGACCAGAGCGGTAATGGCGGCAACTGCACCGACGCCCATGGCAGCGCAGAGAGGAGGCGCGTTATCTCGGCCATTGCGGCAAAGGGCAGCCATGCGATGATTGCCAGCCCTTGCCCCACAGGCAGCCAGATAAGCCCGCCTACCAGTGCGACCGCACCAAAGAGCATGGCCCATGGCACGACTGGGGCCATCAAGACATTGGCGACCGGCGCAATCATGGAGAGGTTGCCAAAGTGATAAAGAATAATCGGCAATACCAGCACTTGTGCGGCGAGGGTCACCGATAGTGCATCGACAATCCAGCCGCTTGCGGGCGAACGGCACCAGCGCCACTGGAGCAGCCAGCGTTGCATAGAGCGGTGGAAGCCAAAGAGACTCGCCGTCGCCAGGGCTGATAGCTGGAAGCCAATATCCCAGAGCATTTGTGGGTCCCACAGGGTGAGCACCCAGCACACAATCAGCAACAAGGTCCACGGTTCGGTGCGCCGGCTGGTTGCGGTCGCTAGTACGGCCAGGCTTGCCATCAAGGCGGCGCGTAAGACGGTCGGGGTAGCACCGACAAACATGGCATAGAGCCAGATGACGGCCAGGGTTGACCAGAACGTGGGCCATGGCCGTAAGCGCAAACGGCTGGCAACTGCGGCATAGACCGTTGCTACAATGGTTAAGTGCCAGCCTGAGATGACCAGTACATGGGATGTGCCGGTTGCCGAGAACCGCGCGTAGACCTCCTGGGGAATGGATGAACGCAGCCCCAGCAACATGCCCACACCAATGGAGGCTTGCGGTTCTGGCAGCATGCGCAACAGCAGGGCCTTGCAGTGGTTGCGCAGATCGAGCAGCATGCGTTGGAGCGGCAAGCCATCGCTGCCGGGCTGGACCTGGATCAGGGGATCACGCATGGTGGCAAAGATTGATTTTCGCGCTAGATAATCACGATAATCGAACGTGCCTGGCCGTGCCGCGGGCGCGGGACGTTCAACCCGCCCCCACACGTGCAGCCGCTGCCCATAGTGATAGGCTGGATAGGGCGCAACGTTCAGCAGCAGCAAGCCTTCAACCGCTCCGCTGCGCTCGCCGACGTGGGCCATGCGGGTCTCCAGCAGCACCTGCTGTCCGCGATCGGTGTGGCGTGGGTCGGCTGCGACACTGCCCAGGATTGTGGCATCGCCCTGCTCGGCGAGCAGCCAGACGCTTTGCGGCGATGGGCTGACCTGGGCCAGATCATAACGGATACCGCCCAGGGCAGCGCAGAAGAGCGCCAGGGCGATGATGCGCATGGGGTGCGGCCCCAGCGCAATGGCGCCAACCAGACTGAGCAGGGCCAATGCTGCCAGGTGCAGCAGCGGCAAGGCCAGCATGTCGGTGGCGATGATGCCAACGAGCCAGGCGAGCAGCAACGGTGCAAGCAGCATATCAGCGTTGCCGTTGCGCTAACGACGGGTGCGCCGTGAGCTTTTGAAGACATCCCAGGGGCGAAAGCGTGGTGAGCGGATAGGTTGGGGCAACGCGGGTATTTGCTGGGTCAGGCAATGAAAGGCGCCCAGACCCAGGATCAGGTCGGTGCAATCGATGCCAACGATCTCGCGGTCGGGGAATTGTAATTGCAGCACTCGTTCCACATATTGGTCATTGGGGTGGTTAAAGAATGGCACCAGTACGACCCGGTTGGCAATATAAAAATTGGCATAACTGGCTGGCAGTCTATCTTTGAGGTCAAACACCGGTGGTGGCATGGGCAGGGTGATAATGCGCAAGGGGTTGCCTTGCAGATCACGCATGGCGTTGAGACGCTTGAGGTTTTCTTGCAATGGCTGATAGTTGGCATCAGTGGGGTCATCTTCGACCACGGTGACAATGGTATCGGCGGCAATAAAGCGGGCGAGATCATCGACATGGCCGTCGGTATCATCACCGGCGATACCATCACCCAGCCAGAGCACTTTTTCAATGCCGAGCATCTCCTGCAAGCGCTGCTCAATTTCAAGGCGGCTCAGCCCATCGTTGCGGTTTGGGTTAAGCAAGCAGGCTTCAGTGGTCAGCAGTAGACCGTCGCCATTGACATCAATCGAGCCGCCTTCAAGGATCATTTCGCCATTGAATACCGGGAAACCGAGCAATTGGGCCATCTGACGGGCAATCTGCTTATCGTGGTCATAGGGCAGGTATTTGTTGCCCCAGGCGTTAAATTGCCAGATGGTTGCGGCAATATCGGCGGGCTGATCGGCGGTGGGTGGCCGGGTGACACAGATGGCGCCGTAGTCGCGGCACCAGGCATCATCGGTGGGCAGATGCACAAACCGGATATCGCCACGTGCTTTTACTTCGTCTAAGGCCTCGCGGGCTTCTTGCTCCATGGCAATATGGTTCACATTGACATATACGGTTTCGGAACGGGCCAGGGCCGCTACCATCCGGGCAAATACGGGCGGAATGAGGTGAAGTTTACCGGGCCAGCTTTCGCGTTTGTGCGGCCATGAGACCCAGGTTGCCTGGTGCGGTGCCCATTCGGCGGGCATGCGATAACCAGCCTGTTTTGGCGTCATAGATCACCCAGATAGCGTTGTGTGAGGTCACCATAGGCGTCGATGCGGCGGTCGCGTAGGAAGGGCCAGTGAACCCGCGTGGTATCGATACGGGCGAGATCGCAGGCGACGACGAGGACTTCGGGCTGATCGCTGCTTGCACGAGCGAGGACCTGTCCGGATGGGTCGGCGACGAAGCTCTGGCCCCAGAAGGTAATGCCACCGTGGGCGGATTCTTCGTAGCCGGTGCGGTTGACGCTGACGACATAACAGCCATTGGCAACGGCATGCGAGCGCTGGATAATCTCCCAGCTCTGGTGTTGGGTTGCGCCAAACTCAGCCTGCTCGTCGGGGTGCCAGCCGATGGCGGTGGGATAACAGAGGATGGCGGCGCCTTGCAGGGCGGTGAGACGGGCAGCTTCGGGGTACCATTGGTCCCAACAGATGAGCGTGCCGATGGAGCCAAAGCGGGTGGCAAAGACTTGAAAGCCGAGGTCGCCGGGGGTAAAGTAGAATTTTTCGTAGTAGCCGGGGTCGTCGGGGATGTGCATTTTGCGGTATTTGCCGAGATAGCGCCCATCGGCATCAAACACGGCTGCGGTGTTGTGGTAGATGCCGGCGGTGCGCTTTTCAAAGAGGCTGGCAATAATGACGACTTGCAAATCGGCGGCGAGCTGTGCCAGGCGTTCGGTGGTGGGGCCGGGCACGGGTTCGGCAAGCGCAAAGCAGTCGTAGTCTTCGGATTGGCAGAAGTAGCGTGAACGAAAGAGTTCGGGCAGGCAGATGATCTGCGCCCACGCGTGGCGGCCTGGCGAATGCATCGATGGCGTGGTTGAGATTGTGCGCGGGGTCGGGTGAGCAACGCATCTGCACCAGACCAATGTACACTAGATTGGGCAAGGTCATATCTCTTCTCAGCTCTCTGCTATGGTTGCGACAGCGCGGTGACCGCTTGCGGTAGTATAGCGCAAAACACTGGCTGGTGCAATTGATACCCAATGGCGTTCATCGATATGAAACGGAGCTGCGGCTGTAGCTGCTTTTGTAGGGTCGAGCGCGCGCGCCCTACAACGCAG
>JAAURD010000072.1 GCA_012034075.1 Chloroflexaceae bacterium
TGGTCGTCGCCGACACGGATTTCCTCTTCGACGCGTTTCATGGTCGAACGGGTGAACTTCTTCGGCTACGAGGCGATGCGCCCGATTAACGACAATCTCTCGTTCATCATCAACGTCATCGAGTACTTGGCCGGCAGCGACGACCTGCTCACGCTGCGCGGTAAGTCCTCCGCCACGCGCCCGTTCAAGGTGGTGCAGGAGATGGAGGGCGAGGCGCAGAAGCGCTACCAGCAGCGCCTCGATGACGTCGAGGCCAAGCTCACCGACGTGCAGGGCCGCCTCCAGGAAATGATGAATCAGCAGCAGCAGCAGGGCCAGCGCATGCACCTGGAAACTGGTGTTATAAAAGGTGGCCTGGAGCCCATAGTTGGGCAGGTTATGAAAGAGGGTCACAGCCTGCTCTTGCTGACCGATGCGCCAGGCCAGATAGCCAGCAGTGCGATACTGAAAATGCTCATGCATCAGCAGGGGCAAATAAAAGCCCGCGAGCAGCACCACCGCCAGCAGCAACGGTGGGGCCAGCTGCGCAAGCCATTGCCGCAGCGACCAGCGTTGCTGCCAGCCAGCCACCAGCACCAGCCATGCCAGCGCCGGCAGCACAAAGATACCGTCGTAGTGGGCCAGCATAGCGACCGCGCCACAGAGGGCTGCGCCCAGCAGATACCGTTGGCGCTGGGGCGTACACAAGTGTACGCCCCAGGCACACCAGACCGCCGCCAGCATCATCAATACCACGATGCTCTGATACTGCACAATGCGGGCATAGGCGATGAAAAAGCCATCCAGCGCCAGCAGCAGCGCGGTCAACAAGCCCACCAGCACCGCCCGCCGCTCGCTCACCAGTGGGCTAGCCATGGTGCGAGCCAGCACAAAACCGCCCAGCACCACGCCCAGGCTTGCCAGCGCAAAGGCAACCGCGCCACCCATTCGTTGATCTGGCCGGTGAGCACCAGGGCCGCCGCCGGTAACACCACTTCGCCCGGCCCCTTGGGGCGCAGCAAGAGCACGTCATCCTGACCATGGCGCATGCCCGTAGCAGCCAGCAGGGCCAACCCCTCGTCCCCCTGAAACTCGGCACTGCCGAGAAAAGGGAGCCGAAACGCCGCAGCCAGCAGCAGCACCAGCAGCAGCGCCCGCATATCCCATGTTTCCACCCTGGGAGCGGGGTATCTGCACTGTAGGGGCGCAGTGCGCTGCGCCCCTACAGTGTAAGGAAGAGGAAGAAAGGTCGGGTATGAGGAGGTCGAGGCGACCGTGCTCCAGTGCCAACCGAGCAGCAAGGTCAGGCCATCGCAAATGAGCAAGAGCGCCCAGCCAGGCAGAGGGCCGGGGAGCGGGTGCAGCGCCAGCATGATCAGCGTGAGCAGGGCCAGGCCGCCACACAGCGCAACAAAGATGCCCTGCCAGCCATCGCCATGCTCCTGGTAGAGCAGCAGGGCAAGCAAGCCGCCTGGTAGCAAGAGCAGCACCCAGGCCGCCAGGCCGCGCCACTCCAGCGGCACGGGCGCCAGCAGCACAAGATGCGCCAGTAGCCAGACGCCCACCAGCAGCCCCCGCCGCTGCTGCCAGAGCAGCGCAGACCCCTGCTGCGACCAGGAATCTGGCACGAACACAATCAATGCCATGGCAGCAAGCCAGGGCCAGTAGAGCAGCAGCGGTGGCAGCAGCAGCCGCGTCAGCTGATACGGCGACAGCCACACGGCGATGAGCAGGCCGGCGGTCAGCGCCCCGGCCAGCACGATGCGTAACCAGCGCGGCCAGGTGTGCCCCAGCCGCAAGAACAATGCCAGTATCAGGGTCAGGCTGCCCAGCAGCAGCAGGGTCGTCTGCAGCACCGGCCGCGTCAGGCCACGATGGGGCAATGCTTGCCATGCGACGGTATCAAGCGGGACGCCGAGATAGCGCGGATCTTGATCGCCGGGCTGCCAGAAATCGGTCGCCAGTTCAAGCACCACGGCGGGAGTGCCCATCTCGTTGCTGGCATGTGCGGGGAGGAGCAGGGCGTAGGTGCGCCAGCCACCCGCCAGCGAGAACCGCGCATCGACTGCCCCCTGCTGCAACAGCGTCAGATCGCGCTGGGCTGGCGTTGCGTCGGCGTCAGGCCGATCTCCATTGATACGGAGGTGCAGCCGCAGCGGCCCATCCAGCAGATGCGGCAAGACCAGCCGGGTGGCCGGCCCACTCCAACGAAAAGCGGTAGCACCTTGTTGCTCTGGCTCGTGCATGTTCGCCAGATAGGCGCTATCGCCCGGCTGCCCAATCGCTATCGTCTGCGGTGGGCGCGATTGCAAGCCACCAGGCAGCAGCAGGGCGACAGCAACCCAGCACAACGCAGCCAGTAGCAGCCACCGGCAGCAACGCCCGTGCTGCCACGCATCTCGTAGGGGCGACCGCGATCCTGTTTCTTTATCTCCTTTGTGGTCACAAAAACTCATTCCCGTACCCTCTCCCAAGGAGGTAGCGACAGATTCACCACAGAGGACACAAAGGGCACTAAGTACCGCATTGCGTTCATCCATGTCGAATTTCCTTCACGGCTCAAACGTAGGTGCGGCTTGCAGCCGCACGACACGCCCCCACCGCAAAAGCTGTCTCCCGACCAGGCACGTCTGATCCGCAACGCAGGTGCGTGCTTGTAGCAGCACGAAAAAGCTCTTCGCTCAGTTGGAGCACGCCGATGCCCCTACAGCGCGGATGCTTGGAAAGTCCGCGTGGCTGCAATCCACGCCCACGATAGCGAACCTCCGTCAGGCTTTCGATGCGCCTGGTGGAGCAACAGGACACTGGTACGGTAGCGCTCCGTGTGGTAGACCGGTTACGCGGCTAAAAGCCGCGCCTACGGTCCTACACCGGTCGTGGCTGCAAGCCGCGCCTAATTTGACAATTGATAATGGATAATTGACAATTGATACCTTGTGCTCCAACGCTCCAACGCTTCAACGCTCCAACGCTCCAACGCTGCGCCCTTAGCGATTCTCAAAGACCAGCCGGGCAGCATACGCGCTGATGTCGTATGATGCTGCTGATTGCAGATTGCTCAACACCAGAATAAAGAGATCATCATCTTTGAAATGCACAATGTAGTTGGAGAAGCCATTGAAATAGCCCGAATGGGTAGCAGCAAGGTGGTCTGCAACGCGTTGCATCTTCCAGCCATAACCATAGCCCATATGCAGCGGGGTAAACATCTCCTGCATCAGCGCCTGGGGGATAAGTTGCTCGCTCTTGAGCGCCTGGTGCCAGCGCAACATATCCTCGGCGGTGGAGTACAGACCACCAGCCGCAAACAGCGTAGAAGTATCAATAAAGGGGGCTTTGACGCCAATTGATGTGTAGCCCATCGCCTGCCCTGGCTGGATGGCGCCAACATTTTGATCGTAGCCGGTGCTCGTCATGCCCAGTGGCGTAAAGATTGCCGACTGCAAGAAGTCGGCATACGATTGCCCGGAGACCCGCTCAATAATCAGCCCCAGCAGCACATAGCCGGAATTATCGTAGGAGTACATCTCGCCCGGCGCAAAGGCAAGCGGTAAGTCACGAAACCGGCTCAGCAGTTCGGTCGTTGTGGTGGTGAGCATCTCGGTCGTCTCAAACTCAATAAAGTCGGTATAATTGGGAATGCCCGAGGTATGCGTGAGCAGATGGCGAATGGTAATGGCTTGCCATTCAGCTGGGCAATCGGGCAGATAGGTGCAGATCGGATCCTGCACATTCAGCTTATCCTGATGCTGCAATATCAAAATAGCCATTGCCGTAAACGCTTTGGTGAGCGATGCCAGCCGGAAGCGCGTCTGGGGCGTATTGGCACTGCCCTGCTCCGAATCGGCCAGCCCATAGCCTTTGTGGACAATCACCTGACCATGATCAACCACCAGCAGCACGCCACTAAAGAGCTGGGCATTGGTGAGATCAATCATATGCTTGTCGATGAGTTTGCCTGCCTGGCCCGCAACGTTGGGAATGCTTTTTGGTGCATTGGTGGGCATCGGCAGAGCCGCGCCGTTTCCGGTGCGCTGTGATGCGTTGCTCGCCTGGCCTTCGGCGGCGCCGACCGCTGCCGAAACCTCGGCGGGTATTGGTGGGGCAGCCGGTTCTGCTTCTGCGGGCAGACTGCCAGGTATCGGGGTAATGGTCGGTTGTTGCACCAGGGTTGCCGGTGCGACTGGGAGCGCCATCGGTGCTTGCGGCGGTGGCGAAAAGAGCAGACCAGGCGTGCTGCAGAGCGCAACCAGCACCAGCACCAGGCCACTGACCAGGACGATGAGAAAACGGAAACTGGGTGTGTGCGGGCGGGTACGCTGGTTTTCTCGGCTTACCCGTCTGTCGCGTGATTGCCGATAGTGCGAATGCATAACAGATTACCTCGTTTCAGCCACAGCTTGCAAACCAGCGATGGCCGAAATGCCGCCGGATCGTTTGCCAATGAACCGCTCAATTGTATCATAGATTTGCGGTGGGACAGACGCCACGCTCTTATTCCTGATTTTGCGAGAGCATCGTGCGCAGACGTTCGCGGGCCTGCTTTTGCAGATCAACCACCTTGTCGGTTTCATCTACAATTTCACCGGTTAACTCTTCGAGCACATCTTCCAGGGTGACCACGCCGGCGGTACCGCCATATTCATCAACGACGACCGCCAGATGCTCGCGTGATTTTTGAAAGGTGGTGAGCAGTTTGTCGGCCTGCACGGTTTTGGGTACAAAACGAACTTCGCGCGATAATTCGGCCAGCAGTTGATCGACCTGGCCTTGAATGATTGCTACCAGCAGCTCATCTTTGCGAGCAAAGCCAACGATTTCATCGATGGAGTCGCCAATCACCAGAATGCGCGTATGAGGTGAAGCGATAATAACATCGCGTGCATCAGCCAGAGTCGCTGAGCCATGCACATAGGTGACACTAACACGCGGGGTCATGAGATCGCCGGCAGTGACATCGTTGAGGTGAAAGGCACGCAGGATCAGGAGCGCTTCGTCGCCCTCGATACTGCCCTCCTGTTGGCCCAGTTGGGCCAGCAACTTGATTTCGGCCTCGCTCGTTGCGGCCATTTGCGGTTTCCCTCCCGTCACTGGCGAGACAATTTTTTCGACCAGCCAGACCAGGGGCATCATCACCCAGGTGAGACCAGCAATGGGCGCAGCAATGACCAGCGCAATCGGCTCGGCATACCGTTCACCGATGGTTTTGGGAACAATCTCGGCACCGATAATAACGGCCATGGTGAGCGCACCCGAAAAGAGTCCCAACCATTGATCGCCCAGGACAGAGGCAGCAATACCGCCCACGACAATGCTGCCAACGATATTGAAGATATTGTTGAGAATAACAATGGTCGCAATCGGCCGGCTCATATTTTCGCGTATCTTGAGCAGGGTGCGTGCGCCGCGTGCATTGTTTTCGGCCAGCTGACGGACCTTAATTTGCGGCACCGAAAAGAGCGCAGCTTCGCTCCCCGAACAGAGCGCCGATCCTAAAATGACGGTCAGAATGGCAATAAGTAAGGTTACCATAGAGCTTCCTCCATACCAGATTGAAACCCATGTCTACGCCGAATCCGGTGCGTCAGGCATCAAGAGATCAAGGAAGTCAGCGACCGGTAGCGCCTCAAGACGCTGCTGATCCTGACACACAGCATCGATAGCGTGTACCCTGGCATCGCCAAAACGGCTGTGCAGCGCCGCTTGCCATTTGCGCAACACCAGCGGCATGCCCTCCGCGCGGCGCCGTGGGTGACCGAGGGGATACTGCACGGTTACCGCTTCGGTCTGACTCCCATCGCCAAAGCGAATCTGCAAGGTGTTGGCAATTGCTCGTTTTTGCGGATCAAGATAATCGCGACTGAACTGCGGGTCTTCCAGCACGACCATACATGCACGCAACCGATCGATGCGCGGGTCGGCGGCGCTGTCGTCCTGATAGTGGGCGCTGGTCACCGTGCCAAAGAGCAGCCCCAATGCGACCATATATTGCAGACAGTGATCGCGGTCGGCCGGATTGTGGAGCGGGCCAGTCTTATCAATAATCCGTATCGCTGCTTCGTGGGTCGTAATGGTGATCTGTTCGATAGCATCCAGCCGGTCGATCACCTGTGGATGCAGCTGGATTGCTGCTTCAATCGCGGTCTGTGCATGAAATTCAGCAGGATAGGCCACTTTAAAGAGGATATGCTCCACCACATAGCTTGCCAGGGGTTGCGCCAGTTTGAGGGGTTGCCCTTGCATGAGCACATCATAGACACCCCAGCGTGGCGCCGTGAGCGCCGAGGGATAGCCCATTTCACCGTTCAGCGCCATCAGTGCCAGGCGCACGGCGCGGCTGGTCGCATCGGCTGCGGCCCATGATTTGCGGGCACCGGTGTTGGGGTATTGGCGATAGGTCCGGAGCGCCGGGCCATCGATCCAGGCGTTGGAGAGCGCATTGATCACGTGCTCGGCCCGCCCACCGAGCAGGCCGGTCACCACCGCGGTTGAGGCAATTTTGACGAACCAGACATGATCAAATCCGCGGCGGTTCAAGCTATTCTCCAGCGCCAGCACGCCCTGGATTTCATAGGCCTTGATCAGCGCCGTCAGCACATCGCGCATGCAGAGACCTGGCTGGCCGGCTTGAGCCTGGGGCACAAGCCCCAGGCTCCATGGAGCGCGGCTGACATAATCCGCCACCGCCAGCAAAGCGCCGAGATTATCCGACGGGTGGCCCCACTCGGCAGCCAGCCAGGTATCATTAAAGTCGAGCCAGCGGATCAGACACCCCAGCGCAAAAGCAGCCTGAACCGGGTCAAGCGTCAAACTGGTTCCTGGCACACGGCTGCCATGCGGCACCACCGTCCCTGGCACAATGGGGCGTACATGGCGCATACAGTCAGGCTCATGCAGCGCCAACATAGCGCAGGCCAGCGCATCGAGCAGGCAGGCGCGGGCCATGTCATAGGCGCTGCTGCTGGTGATCGGCGTATCGGTGACATAGCGGGCAATCGCGATCAGTTCGTCATCTGGTTCAGGACGTGTGATCAATCACCATGCTCCCTGGTAACTGTATCGTTGTGCAATCTGTTCCATGATAGCGAACAGGTCATTGCCATACACCAAGCGCAATGCTACCGCCAATCACCAGCGCAATCAATGCTGCCACCATAGGCAACGATACCGCGAGGCGCGGCGGGTGCAACTGCGCTGATGGGCTGCTCAAGACGGGTGCCGTAATGGTGAAGCTGATGATCAGAAATGCCATAAGCGCCAGAAACGGAACGTTGATAAACCCAAACCAGTTCAGATATTCAACGGTACAGGGAATACCAACCGAGCATGGAAATGGTGGGAGCCAATCGGTTCTGACCAGCAGATAATGATAGAGTGATGTGCCGGCACCGACCACGGAAAAAGGCAGGACATACCAGGCCATTTGCTGATCGGCCCGCAGAATGCCGATAGCAATAATGATCGTCAACGGGTACATCAAGATGCGCTGGTACCAGCAGAGCACACACGGCGTCCAGTGTAACACCTCGCTCATCAGCAGGCTGCCACAGGTGGCAACCCAGGCCGCCAGCAGGGCCATGTATGGCCCGGCCAGGCTAAACCCATCCAGCAGGCGATCACCCATGCTGTCGGCGGTTGCCGCGTCCTGTGGATCATCTTCGGTTTCGTGTACTGGTTGTGCCACCGGCATCGCTCCATAGTGCTTTCTGTTCACGCGAGGCTCGTGAACGGTTGACCAGCCTCGCTCATTGCTCTCTACAGTATACCATGGTGAACAAGGAACGATAAACGAGGAACGATGGCGTGCAGCTGTACCGCCTACCGATTGCTTTCATCGGCCATCTGTTATCGCTACGGGCCACTGCCCTTATGGTGTAACGATTGCTTCTAGGCGCTCGCCGTTAATATAGACGATGCTGGTATCAACAGTCGAAAATTGATCGGCAGTCTGCCGAATCTGGGCCTCGAAACGCGGCGTATCGCAGACACCCGCCATAGTCACCGCACCCGATAGATGGATCGTCGCGATCCCATCTTCAACCGAGGCATAGTCAAGTGTCAGGTCAGATCGGTTGAGCGCATTGTATAGCCCTGATTGCCCATAATACGAGGTATTAACAGCAAGCAACCGTTGAAATGCTGCTGTCAGGGGGGCAGTGGTCGGCTCAATCGCAACGCTTACGGGCACCACACTGTCGCCACAGCCAATCTTTCTGCCCGACTGACCCTGGTCACCCAGGGCGATAAAATAGAGTTCGACCTGGTTCACAGACGTTTGTGGTGGCAATATCTCCAAGGGTTCGCCAAGCAAACGTGAACCGAGATGCCCCAGGAGCACGCGAGAACCAGCCGGGTTGTTCGGATGCCACTCAAAGCGAGCACGCTCAAACCACTGAACCTGCAGCGTTTCTCCATTGATTTCGGCATTATGGGGTTCCGTGATGGGCAGACCAAAGAGGGCAATGCTTTCCTGATAACTACTGCCGGGTTGACCATCAAATTCCAGGCCATGACTCTGCCAGTAGCTCAGAAAGCCAATCCCTTGATTCTGTAGCTGGTTGCAGACGTTGTGACTGGTTTGCCCAAACCACAGACAGCCTGCTGCCGGCCCAGGTGACGTGGGCGTTGTCTGCCAGGCGATGCCACGCTCTGATAAGACATCTGCTCCAAGTCGGCCAAGCAAGACATCATACGGTGGTGTATATTCTGGTGCATACTCAAAGCGAGCACGTTCAAAGTATTGTACGGTGCGGCCTGCTTCAATGCGCTCATCAGTCAGAGGATACCCGAATACAGGGAGACCACCATGCTGCTGCCAATAATCGAGAAAGCGCCCTCTAATCGTATGATCGGTGGCGGGGAAATAGCGTTCCTCCTGCGCCTGTACTGCGGTGGGCGACCAGAATGGCACTACAAATGGTATGATCAACAACAGGAACACACCTGTTATCTTACTGAGTGTTGGGTACGGTATCATCTTTTTTCTCTCCTTTTAGCTATGCTCTGGTATGGTTGTACCTTTTACTTGCATCTCATTATAGGAGATAGGTGTTGTTATTCAGGAGTCTTTTAGGAAAGAGAGAAGATACAATTGCTGAAAAACCCCGGTATCACCGCATATAGCTGTTGTGCCAACCCTCTTGCTGCCCATCAACCATTTCCCCTTTTCCCGTTTGTTGTGTGTTCGGTAGGTAATACATCGCGTATAATAGAGTGGTATGGCATGTTGGTGGTATGCTCATGGTGATGTGTATCCATCACGACGAGACTATCACGACCAGTACCGGTGGTAACCGTCCTGGTTAGATGCCAAACACCGGAAATGAAGCAGCAATACTGATACAAAACAGGAGAAACACAATGGAATCGAACGAAAACATCGTCCATGCCACGAGCAACGACACATCAGCTGACGCCGTTCAACCGAACGCGTTGTTGTTGCAGTACAAACTGGAATGTCTGGAAGCATTGATGGAGATAGCACGCAACCCGCGGGACAAACGTCGTATGCAAGCGATCAGCATGATCTGTCGTATGCCCTATCTCCATGAAGATGGCAGCACAGCCGGTCGTAGTGGTGGTCGCATCCCATTCGATGTCAATAGGCATGCTCCTCAAGCGCCCCGCCACCTAAAACCGGCAACCACCCCTATGGAAGCACCGATACGGTATGGCGAACTGCGCGAGATCGTCATCACCACGCTTGATGCTGACAGCGAGCAAGCGCTCACAACCGTGACAAGCCATACAAGGTAAGCGTGGGTTGCCCGCCCTACATCAAGGAGGGAGAGAGGAGTCTCTTTGCGTGCCCGTCCCTGATTCTTTTGTGGAAAAAAGGTCATAAATGAGTGGCTGCGGTCACCCTGGGTCCCTTGTGGGAGAAGGGTAACCGCAGACCCCGTATCTCAGCGCTATTGCTGCCCCACCGCAGCCTGCTCGCTCACCTGGGTGGTTGCGCTGCCGATGACAGCTGGCAAATTGGGCACAGCGTCATAGTAGCGCAGAAAGCGGGCAATCTCCGGTGCATCGCTGTGCGGCCGCATATTTTCGGCCCAGCGATAGGCTATCGTCTGGTAACACAGATCTGCCGATACTGTGAACGGTGCGGGCGCCGAACCAACATCGATCACATAGCGCGTGCGGTCGCTGCCGCCCACAAAATCCTGATCGTAGAGCGCCGCGCCATGGACCGCAATATCATCCTCGGCGGTGAACTTGTTGAAGCCCGCCGGTAACAGCCGATTGTCTTTCACATATTCCACCGCGCTCAACAAGCCCGTCGTGACTTTCCCATCGGAGTCAGCCATAACGGCTTCATACACCTGTACATGGAACGGATTGTCGATGACTTCGTGGTGTGGCTCATACTCCGTGGCGCTGCGGTCGTTATTGTTACCGTTAATCGAGCCATCGTGGTTCACCGCGCCCGACTCGAAGATAACCTGACCGTCGGCATCACGCACCATCACATGCAACCATGCCCGCCGCGATGGATACGCCGATGGAAGCTTGTGGCCGGTGTGGCTCTCGATCAGGACATCAGCCGTGATCTGCCGCTCATTGAGCGAAACCTGCTCCAACGTGACCGTAGCCGTGTCATTTTCCAGTTGGTTCAGTGCTCGCTCAATGGTATCGGCAAAGTGGCGTGTTCCCGCCGTAACGCCCAGTTCTTCGCCAAAACGGCGGAAGACTTCAAGCATATAGACATTGCCACCAACAAAGAAGTGCTGGCTGAAATTGGGGCGAGGCTCGCCACCCGTCGCCGAGCGCTGCACCGCGCCATCGGCCTCGGGCATATGACAGCTCTGGCAAGTGTTCGTCGTGGCATAATCGCTATGTTGCCACTCTTTATACGGCATCTGCTCTGGGAACTGCGAACCGACCAGCAGCTCACCCTCGTTGTTGATCGAGTCGGTGTGCAAGGTATGGCAGGTTGCACACATCTCGGATGTTTGAATATGGCTGCCCTGCATGGGCAGATAGGTCGAGCCGCCCTGCATATGCAGGGTAAGCGCTTCTTCCAGCTCGCTTGGCCCATAAACAACCCGTTCACCCGGTTGCTTCACCGTATCAATCTCAAAATGCCCGCTAAAACTTTCCGCCTGCCCCAGATTACCGGGCTGAACCTGGTGACACATAGTACAGGAAACGCCATCCATCGCCATGGTGTGCATGGGGTGTTGCGGGTCAAAGAACCCCGCATCGGTTAAAGCAGCCGTTTCCCCTTCGGTGGCAACCGTAAAGCGAGCCATCGAGGTGTGGCATGTTGCGCATTTATCCTCAATCGCCGACTGGTATTGGGGATGTTCCAGCACCTCTTTGCGCACTGTCGCTTGCCAGTAGGGATCACGCCCAGAATTGGCCATCATAGAGGAACGCCACAATTCACCCATTGAGACATTCTGATTATTCTCATCAAACATATTGGTGTGACAGGTCACACACCGACCGGATGTGGCAAAGTAGCGCCCTTCTTCGGTGGGCAATGCCAGGTTGGGATGACCGGGTGGCAGGTCTGCTGCTACCACCGCATTTATTCGCATGTCCTCTGGTACAGCCGAAGAGGAAGCGGCGCACGCGCCAAGCAGCAATACCAGGCCGATGACCATCAGTGTACTGGAGATAATTCGCATAATCAATCCTCACCTTCGAAGATACAGAGGTACCTCCTGCGGCACCTGCTATGCTGTGAATAATATCACAAATTGATCACTTTCATCATACAAAACTGAAGGTACAGACTGGTTACAACCTATCGGATTGGCTGCATCGCTGACGCTTCTCGATACTCAGATGAACATCGCGTCCTTCCCATAAAAAACACCTTGCCATACTGTAATACATCTCACAGAGCATACGCGCCAAACATTGTATGGTAAAAGCATACTGTATGAACAGCACGCTGAAGCAATGAAAGGTTCCCTGTGATGCAACAGAGCATGTTCGCCTATCCATACATCGCACTGCTGGTGCTGGGCCTGCTGCTGAGCGCATGCGGCCAGCGCACCACACAGACCGCAGCCGATACGCAGACAGCCAGCGGTCAGCCCGAAGCAACCGCCCAAACGACTGCAAACACTCCCATTCCAGAAGCGGGTGCATTGCTCGATAGCGATGAAGCCCCACCGCCGGGTGCAAGTGCCGAGTTTCGCACCGACTTCAGTCGCCATACCGTACACTATAGCGATATTTTCTCTGGTGGCCCGCCCAGAGATGGCATTCCCGCTATCGATGAACCAGCCTTTGTCAGTGTAAGCGAGGCCGATAGCTGGCTTGAGCCGGTGGAGCCGGTGGCGCGGGTGCAGGTCGGCGATGACGTGCGGGTCTACCCGATTCAAATCTTGATGTGGCATGAAATCGTCAACGATACCGTTGGCGGCGTACCGCTCAGTATCACCTTCTGCCCACTGTGCAATACCGCTATTGCGTTTGAACGCCAGTTTGATGCTATGGTGCTGGATTTTGGCACGACTGGGCGATTACGCCACAGCAACTTGATTATGTATGATCGCCAGACCGAAACCTGGTGGCAGCAGGGGACTGGCGATGCGATTGTGGGTGAACTGGCCGGCAGCACGCTCACCTTTTTCCCCATCGAGATGATCGCATGGGCTGATGTTCGCCGTGATAGCCCCGATGCTCAGGTGTTATCACGCGAGACCGGGCACAACCGACCGTATGGCGAGAACCCCTACCAGGGCTACGACAATATCAATAATTCGCCCTTTCTCTACGAGGGGCCACCAACGCCGGGCACGCTGCCCGCCGTTGCGCGGGTGCTTACGGTTGATCTGCAGGGCGAGGCGGTCGCTATCCCTTCGATCTGCTGGCGCAGCAGCCGATCATTCACGATACGGTTGGCGCCACCGACATTGTTGTCTTCTGGGCACCGGGCACCGCCTCGGCTCTGGATGCACCATGGTTGCTGATGGGCGTGATGTGGGCGCTGCTACCGCCTACAACCGCGATCTCAATGGGCAGAATCTTACGTTTGTCTACGAAGATGGACAAATTGTGGATGATCAGACCGGAAGCATCTGGAATGCACGCGGCGAAGCGATAGCCGGCCGATTGCAGGGCGAGCGCTTAACGCCGATTGTGGCGATCAATCACTTCTGGTTCTCGTGGGCCGCCTTTCGCCCGGAGACGCGGGTGTATGCGGAGTGATACCACATTCGGTTCATCTATACGCGATATCCTGATTCAGTATCAGACGTCGGTGCGGCTTGCAGCCGCACGCCGACGCTGCAACGAGGCGCTCCGCGTCCGAGCAAAGAACATACCCGTGATCACCTGAATTTGGTACGATCCTCACACGCACGCCTTTCTCCCGTTGTGGCAGAAGTGGCCGGGATCAGCGGTGTCGGACCGGCGCAGTGCCGCATCAGCCTGGGGGCGTAGGTTTTATGCTATAATGGGCCGAGGTTGCACATAGATGGAGGGGATTGGCGCTATGGCGTTGCAGCAGTCATTTCAGATGTTGTCGGGCATTCGCGATAATTATACACGGGGGACGGTTGGTGATTTTTTGCGGATGCATATTCAGGCGGGGGCGTCGCTGTCGGTCGTGTCGGCGTATTTTTCCATGTATGCATTCGATGCACTGAGCGATCAGTTGTTGACGATTGAGCGTTTGCGCTTTCTGTATGGTGAGCCGCGTGGCATTACCTCGATTGATCCGGATAAGAGCGAGAAAAAAGCCTTTGAGATTGTGGAGAGCGGTTTGAGCCTGGCGAACCGGTTGCAGCAACGGCGGGTTGCACGTGATTGTGCAAACTGGATTGCAGAGCGGGTGGATATTCGCTCGATCAAGCAGGCCAACCTGCTGCATGGCAAGATGTACCACCTTGCCTACCAGGGCGTTGAGCATGCGATTATGGGCAGTTCTAACTTTACCCTGGCGGGCCTGGGACTGGCGGCTGCGGGCAATAATATTGAGCTGAATCTTGTCGTGGATAGTAACCGTGACCGCCAGGATTTGCAGACATGGTTTGATGAAATCTGGCATGATACGCAACTGGTCGCCGATGTGAAAGATGCCGTGCTGGAATATCTGGCGCGGCTGTATGCGGATAATGCGCCTGAGTTTATCTACTATCAAACGCTGTTTTATCTGTTTGGGCGCTATCTGGACCAGCAGGCGCAGAGTAACCTGTTGACCGAACAGCACCAGCTGGCTGATACGGCGATCTGGCAGGCGCTGTTTGAGTTTCAGCGTGATGGGGTGCGTGGTGCGATCAATAAGATATTGATGCATAATGGCTGTATTATTGCTGATAGCGTCGGTCTGGGCAAGACGTATGAGGCGCTAGCGGTGATCAAGTATTTTGAGCTGCGCAATGCACGGGTGCTGGTGCTTTGCCCGAAAAAGCTGCGTGAGAACTGGACGGTGTACCAGGCGCAGAATAACAGCCCGTTGAACCCGTTCTTGGGTGATCGTTTTGGCTATACGGTGCTTTCGCATACGGATTTAAGCCGTGATCGCGGGAAGTCGGGCGATGTTGATCTGGCAACGATTAACTGGGGCAACTATGATCTGGTCGTCATCGATGAGTCGCATAACTTTCGCAACAATACGCCGGGCAAGCGCGATGAAGAGGGCCAGGTGATCCGCCGGAGCCGATATGAGCGGTTGATGGAGGATATTCTCAAGGGCGGGATTAAGACCAGTGTGCTGCTGCTTTCGGCGACACCGGTGAACAACACCTTGAGTGATCTACGCAACCAGTTGGCGTTTATTACGGAAGGGCGAGATGATGCGTTTCAGACGAGCCTGGGCATTGGTAGCCTGAAAGATACGTTGAGCGTGGCTCAACGGACCTTTCATGAGTGGTCGAGACAGCCGCCGCCGCGTGATACGCGTGAATTGCTCAATCGGCTGGGTTCGGCCTTTTTTACGCTGCTGGATGAGCTAACGATTGCCCGTTCGCGCAGGCATATTCAGCGCTACTATCAGGAGACGATTGCCCAGCTGGGCGGCTTTCCAGAGCGGCAAAAGCCCATATCGGTGGTGATTGACGATGTCGATTTGCGCCATCGCTTTATCTCCTATGATCGGCTGAACGATGAAATCTCGCAATATCGGCTCTCGCTGTTTAATCCGACCGCGTATGTGTTGCCAGCCTACCGTGATCAGTATGATCGCACGCTGGTGCGCAACTTTCGGCAGAGCACCCGTGAGCACTTCTTGATTGGCATGATGAAGGTCAACTTTCTTAAGCGGCTGGAAAGTTCGGTGCATGCGTTTACCATTACGCTGAACCGCACGCTGGAGAAGATTGAGGCACTGGAAGCCCGGCTGAAAACATATCAGCAGCAGCAGAACGATCAGAGCCAGGTGGATTTTGATGCGCTCTTTGTGGCCGATAGCGATGACGAAGACCTTACCGATGCGTTGCAGATTGGGAAGATTGCGTTTCAGCTGGCACATTTAAATATTGATGGCTGGCTGGCTGATTTGCGCCATGATAAGGAGCAGTTGAGCCTGGTGTTGGGCAATGCGCAACAGGTGGACGTTGAGCGCGATGCCAAACTGGCGCGGCTAAAGCAGCTGATTCGGGCTAAAGCCGAACAACCGACCACGATGAGCGATGGCCACCCCAACCGCAAGGTGCTGGTGTTTACTGCGTTTGCCGATACGGCGGCGTATCTCTATCAACATATGCATGCATGGGCGCGGGATGAACTGGGGATACACAGTGCGCTGGTGCTGGGTGCGGCCACAACCGCACGACGCTGGGGTCGAGCGATTTTGGCGCGATTCTGACCAATTTTGCGCCACGGGCCAAAAAGCGGGCGCAACTGCCGAACTTTCCCCAGGATGCCGAGATTGATCTGCTGATTGCGACCGATTGTATTTCGGAAGGGCAAAACCTGCAAGATTGCGACTATCTGATCAATTATGATATTCACTGGAATCCGGTGCGCATTATTCAGCGGTTTGGGCGAATTGACCGCATTGGTAGTCCAAACCAGCGCATTCAGCTGGTGAATTTCTGGCCGACGGCTGATCTCAACAAGTATATTAACCTGAAGAACCGCGTAGAAGCACGTATGGCGCTGGTGGATATTGCGGCGACGGCGGATGACAATTTGCTGGCGGGGCAGTTGGAGCGCGAACAGGTTGAGCAGGAGTTGAGCTATCGCGATCAGCAGTTACTGCGGCTCAAGGACGAAGTGCTTGATCTTGAGGACCTGGACGAGACGATTACGCTGAACGATTTTACGCTGGATGACTTTCGCATGGATTTGCTGAAGTATTTGCAGGGCAACCGGGCGCAGCTGGCCGATGCGCCGCTGGGCATGTATGCGGTGGTTGCGCCGCCGGCGAATCAGGCATGATCACGCCGGGTGTGATCTTTTGTTTGCAGCAGAAGAGCAGCGAAACCAGCAGTACGATCAATCCGTTACAGCCGTACTATCTGGTTTATGTGCGTGATAGTGGTGAGGTGCGCTTTGGGTTTGCGCAACCGCGTCAGATTTTGGAGATGTACCGGCTGCTCTGTCTGGATCAGTCACGAGCAGATGAGGCGCTGTGTCGGGCGTTTGACCAGCGTACCGGTGATGGTGGGCAGATGGAGCATGAGACGATGCTGCTGGAAAAGGCGGTTGAGTCGATTACGCGGACGTTTCAGCGGCGGATGGCGTCGCATTTGTTGAGCAGACGTGGGGCGGTGTTGCCTGAACGCAAGGAGCAGGTGCATACCCTGACCGATTTTGAGTTGATGACCTGGCTGGTCTTACTGGCGCCATGAAGAGAACGGAGGTGCATGATGAATCTCACCTATGATGAAGCGGCGATTGCGGCTTTTTGTCAGAAACATCATATTCGCAAGATGGCGCTGTTTGGCTCGGTGCTGCGCCATGACTTTCAGCCATCGAGTGATATTGATGTGCTGGTAGAGTTTGATCCACAGCATATACCAGGGCTGGCATTCTTTGGTATGGAGCACGAACTGGCGATGCTGCTAGGGCATGTGGTTGATCTGAATACGCCCCAGTTTCTCAGTTCGGCTTTTCGGCAAGAGGTGCTCCAGGAAGCTCGTGTGATCTATGAGCAAACATAATGTTCGCAATGCTGTGCAGCATATGCTTACACACGCTCGTGAGGCGCTTGAACTGGCCCAGACGACATCACGTTCTGAGGTAGAAAGCTATCCGTCTCATGAACCTGGCACTGGTTCGCCTATTGGAGATTGTTGGCGAAGCAGCACGGCGTGTGCCCGATGAAACACGGCATCGGTATCCAGAGATACCGTGGATACGGATTATTGGATTGCGCAATCGACTTATTCATGGCTATGATACAGTCGATTTTGATATTCTGTGGCAAATCTTGATTGAAGATCTGCCACCACTCGTTGTACAGTTAGAAGACATTTTGACACATTGGCCGCAAGAGGGAGACGATAGTGTCTGAGCAAACACAAGTCAAACAGCTACGCGAACAGATTGCGGCGGCATTGCAGGAACTGGGGCAAGCGCCGGATATGCTGGCAGCGGCGACCCGCTTTTTTGGGGTATTGGGGTATACTAGTGAGCGGACGTTGGCGATTAAGCCGAATACAGCGGCTGGTTTTGCCAGCACCTTTGAGATTGAGCTGGCGCCACAGCGAGCATTGATTGAGCATTGGTTGTCGGTGGATATGCTGTTCCAGTTGAGCGATGCTGAAATGCAGCGGGCGGGGCAGCAGGTGCAGGAGCAGTTTGACTTTGCGACGGCACCAAATACACGTGATCCCGACTCGTATCTGCTCTTTGCGATTCGATTGCAGCAGCAGCCCTATACCCGCACGCAGCTGGCGATGATTACGCGTGAAGTGAACCGCCACTTTCCGATGCCGGTGCTGATTCTGTTTCAGTATGGCACACGGGTGAGTCTGGCGATTATTCACCGAAGGCCGCATAAACGCGATGTAGAAGCGGATGTATTGGAAAAGGTGACGCTGCTCAAGGACCTGGACACCACGGCTGTGCATCGGGGGCATGTGGAGATACTGCTGCATCTGGCGCTGCCGATGCTGTTGCGGGAATATCCGGTAAGGACCTTTGGGCAGCTGCAGCGGGCCTGGGAAAAGGTGTTGAATAGTGTTGAGCTGAATAAGCGCTTTTATCGTGATATTGCCGATTGGTACGCCTGGGCCACGCAAGAGGTGAACTTTCCGGCCGATGCTGAAGCGGATGCGGCCAAACGGCATGATCAGGCGGTTATTCGGCTGATTACGCGGCTGATGTTTGTCTGGTTTCTTAAAGAGAAGGGACTGTTGCCGGCTGATCTCTTTCAAGCCCATGTCATCAAAGCGCTGCTGATCGACACATCGCCACAGAGCAGCACGTACTATCAGGCTATTCTGCAAAATCTCTTTTTTGCGACGCTCAACCGCGAAATGGACAAGCGCGAGTTTCGCACGACCCGGACCACCAGTGGGCGTGACCCGCATTATCTGATAACCAACCTCTACCGCTACGAGGCGGCGTTGCAGCCCGGCGCAAAAGAGCGACTGTTACAGCTGTTTGCCGGCATCCCCTTTCTCAATGGCGGGCTGTTTGAGTGTCTGGATCATAAGGACGAGCAGGGCACGGTGGTGCGGATTGATGGCTTTTCGGACCGCGCGGATAACCCGTTACGGGTGCCCAACAGGCTCTTTTTTGGCGATGAGCAGGAGATTGATTTGCAGGCGTTTTATGGGCCGGAGGGCCAAAGACGCCGTCGGGTGGGCGGCTTGCTGCCGCTGCTGAACCGTTACATCTTTACTGTGACCGAAAATACGCCGGTGGAAGAAGAGATTGCGCTTGACCCGGAATTGCTGGGCCAGGTGTTTGAAAATCTGCTGGCGGCGTATAACCCGGAGACGGGTGAGACGGCGCGGCGGGCAACTGGCTCGTTTTATACGCCACGTGAAGTGGTGAGCTATATGGTCGATGAGTCGTTGCTGCTCTATCTGGAGCAGGCGTTGCCGCAAGCGGACGCCGATGATGCTGTGGCGCCGGCGGATAACACGGCTCGCTTGCGGCAACTGCTGGCCTATACCGATGAGCCGCATGACTTTACGCCACATGAACAGCAGGGCTTGATGCAGGCGATAGACCAGTTGCGGGTGCTTGACCCGGCCTGTGGTTCGGGGGCGTTTCCTATTGGCGTGCTGCAAAAGCTGGTGTTCTTGCTTGCCAAGCTAGACCCTGGCAATGAGCTGTGGAAGCAGCGTCAGCTCGAGAACGTGGCACGCGATGTCCAGAAAGCGAACGAGATTAGCGATGAACGGGTGCGTGAAACGGCGCTGGAGGGTCTGGCCCAGAAGCGGGATGAGCTTGAGCGGGCGTTTGCGTATGATTCGTTGGACTATGCCCGCAAGCTCTATCTGATCCAGAATAGCATTTATGGCGTGGATATTCAGCCGATTGCGGTGCAGATTGCTCGTTTGCGTTGCTTTATTGCGCTGATTGTCGATCAGCAGCCCGATGATACCCAGGCCAATCGTGGGATGCTGGCCTTGCCCAACCTGGAGACGCGCTTTCTGGCGGCTAATACGCTGATTGATACCGATATTGTGCAGAGCGGCTTGCGTTCGCCTACCGTGATTCTGCTGGAAAAGGAACTGGAGATGGTGCGGCAACGCCATTTTGATGCACGTACTCCCCAGCGCAAGCAGAAGTACCGCAAGCAGGACTGGGAGCTGCGCCAGCAGATTGCCGCTGAACTGAAGCGTGATGGTGTGCCCGGTGCCACCGCCGATTTGCTGGCGCAGTGGGATCCGTATGACCAGAATATATCGGCGGATTTTTTTGGGCGGCGCTGGATGTTTGGCCTGGACGAGGGTTTTGCGATTGTGCTGGGCAACCCGCCTTATGTGCGGCATGAGCAGCTGGGGGCGTTAAAACGACGGCTGAAGGCGGGGAGTTATCGCTGTTATACCGGTACCGCCGACCTGTATGTCTATTTTTATGAACGCGGCTTGCAGTTGCTCCGCGATGGTGGGATTCTGTGTTATATCTCGAGCAATAAATATTTTCGCGCCGGCTATGGCAAGAAGCTACGGCAGTATCTGGGCAGCAATACGACGATTCATCAGCTGATTGATTTTGGCGATGCCTCGGTTTTTACCGCCATTGCGTACCCCAGCATTGTGTTGCTGCGCAAGACACCGCCGCAGCAGGCGACGATACAGGCGCTGAATTGGGAGGCGCAGCAGACGACTGAGCATCTGGCGCAGGTTGTGGCTGAACAGCGGTTTGCGCTGGCACAGCAAGCGTTAACCGCGGATGGCTGGCGCCTGGAGCGACCGGCGCTGCTGGGCTTGTTGCAGAAGCTGCGCGAGGCGGGGACGCCTTTGGGAGAGTATGTCCAGGGCCGTTTTTACCGGGGGGTTTTAACAGGCTTGAATGAGGCGTTTGTGGTGGACCGGGCGACGCGTGACCGGCTGATTGCTGAAGATGCTTCGTCGGCCGAGGTGCTGAAGCCGTATTTGCGTGGCCGGGATGTGAAGCGGTGGCGCGTTGCATTTGCCGATCAGTATCTGATAAGATAGAGTCATCAGATAATGTTCCCCATCCCTGGTCTGGGCAGCCCGAACGTGAAGCAGAACGGATATTTGCCCGGACCTATCCTGCAATTGATGCCTGGTTTCAGCCATACCGTGAAGCATTGATCAAGCGTTACGACCAGGGTAAATATTTCTGGGAATTACGCGCCTGTGCCTACTGGCAGGAGTTTGAGCAGCCGAAGATTGCATGGGGCAATCTAGCACAACAACCTCAGTTTGCTTTTGCGGCTCCAGGAGTGTATGTGAACGCACCAGCTGTGTTATTGTCTCTGAAAGCAACTATCTGCTCAGTATTTTGAACTCGCAGGTTACCCGCTATCTGGTCTCGCAAAGTGCAGCACAGAGGCAGGGTGGCTTTCTGGAGTTTAAGCCTATGTACGTTTCACAAATCCCCATACCCCGCGCTACTACCGAACAGCAAGCAGCAATAGCCGCGTTGGTTGAGGCCATCCTGGAGCAGAAAGAGCGAGATGCCGCTGCCGATGTTGGTGCGCTGGAAGCGGAGATTGATGCGCGGGTGGCGCGGTTGTATGGGTTGAGCGATGGGGAGATGAAAATGATGTTTGATGAGTAGCTCCTCATCCCAAGATATAGTCACACAAATGGATATATTGCTGCGGGGCGCAACACACTGCACTCCACAGGGCAGCTAGAGGACGGGCGTTCATATAAAACACCAAGTATTCTGCATATAAGCGAGCACAATGCGCGGTCGTTCCGACCGCATCCCTCATCCCCGGCCCTTCTCCCACAAGGGGAGAAGGGTGGTTGCCACTCATCCCCGGTCCTTAGTCCACAAAGGGAGAAGGTGGGCGGGATGCGGGCGCTCCAATGTCGCTCTGCGCTTGACGCACACGGACCTATGAGATGCGTGTGTGATACCAAATGGCGTTCATCGATATGAGACGTAGGTGCGGCTTGCAGCCGCACAGCGGTCGGCACGACCGCACGCACGCATCAGACGGAGGTGCGGCTTGCAGCCGCACGCAAAGCGGCAAACAGGCGCTACGCGTCCTATCAAAGAACATACCAGTGATTACCTGAATTTGGTATGAGAAGTGGTATGAGATTCACCACGAAGGACACGAAGGCTACGAAGGGTTTACACAGGACGATGTTTCTGTGAGAATGCTGGAGGTGTTGGGGGTTGCGCGGCTGCAAGCCGCGCCTACGGGTGCGAGCTTCATGTGCCGCTTTGGCGGGGTTGGTAGAGGACCCCGCCTTCATCAGCAATCGGGGCAACCGCGACTTCAGCTACGACCCGGACAAGCTACGCGAAGCGCAGCCGATTGCCTGGCGGCATCTTACGCCGAGATCAAACCTGTCAGCAAAC
>JAAURD010000336.1 GCA_012034075.1 Chloroflexaceae bacterium
GAAATTGACCGCCCATACGCTCTGCATCTATCTCAACCGACTGCTGGGCAACCCGGCGTTCTTGCAGATCAAACAGGTCGCGTTTCCCAATGGATAACCATATTGTTGGAACTAGCACATCGCCCCACTCGTGCTCCACATCCTCCCAGCGCAGCGCGCCACTGGCTGCCGGGTGCTGATGCAACCGTTCCAGCATCGACCGCACCAGTTCGCGGTCTTCGCTGTCCTCCAGCAGTTCCACAATGCGTTCCCACAGTTCCGGTGTCAGCACGACGGCAGTTACCTTGCCTGTCTGATCAACCGTGAACTGCACGCCTGCCGCAAGCTCTGTCATGCTCATGGTTTCTCTCCTTCCCATGTATACCCCAACATCCGCAGGGTGTCAGTCGTTATCGTCATCGTCCAGGTGCTCATAATCGCTCTGCTCCTTGCGCCGCACCCGCACAACCCGTACCAATTGGAGATCATCATTGATCGTATAAACGATGCGCCAGTGCCCTGCCAGCCAGAGGCGGTAAACACCTGGCTTACCGCGCAGTTCCTTTGCCCCGTGCGGGCGCGGTTCATTTTCCAGTTCACGGAACCGCTGCCGCGCCTGGGGGCGAATGTGTCCGGGTAGTGCCCTGACTTCCGCGAACACTGCAGGGGCCAACTCAACGCGATACTTCACCGGCGGCCTCCGCCCGGTCAAGCGCTGCCTCGAAATCATCCAGCGATACCCAGGCATCAGGCGGGGTGGTTGCCAGAATCTCAAGCGCCTCCTGCAAAAGCTCCTCGTCACCCTCCGGGTCGTCCGGGCCTTCGTGCAGCAGATAGTGGCGGATGGCGGGCAGGTGCTGGTACAGCAGGCGGCGCAGTTCCTCCCGCACGGTCTCGCGCACGGTGCGCTGAATAATGGCTTCCAGGTCGGCAATACTGATCGTCACCGTTTGCTGCTGCTCACTCGTTTGTGTGCTCATCTTTTCCCCTCCGTTTCATTCCTCTTTCGTCTGTGTGAGATCATACCCCAACACCCGCAGGTTGTCCCGGATCGCCGCGTCAAGCTGCGCCCCTTCGGCCATCTGCGTTGCCAGCGTGATTGTCAGCCGCTCCATCTTCGCCGCGAACGGCTCGTCGTCCTCTTCCACCTCTGCAGCGCCCACATAGCGCCCCGGGTCAGCACATAACCATGGTTGCGGATATCCTCGGTGGTGACGCTCTTGCAGAAGCCGGGCACATCGGTATACTCGCCCGCATCCACATCGCGGCGCCAGGCGTAGCCTGCTTGCCCTTGCGCGATGTGGTTTTTTTGGTGCTGGCATCGTCTCGGCTCTAGCCATTCGCACAAAAGGGCGAAATGGCGCTCTAAGCTCGTGCTATCACTTCCACCGCGTACTGGTGGGGAAAAACACCCCTGAAAGATGACATTGTGCCCTTATAATGTGTCACGGTTACCGCTGGATAACGTAGGCACTTCTTTGTATTATATCACATCCCGCAGCACAACAACACGATTCAGACCGAACAATCAGCACAAGGGCAGCGTGCATTGTGCTGTTGTGCTACGGATATGGGTATACAGGCACGAGTGTTTGTGATGGGGCGATAGCCGGGCAGCATGCGCTTATACCAAATTCGGGTGATCACTGGTATGCGCTTTGCTAGCACTTGGAGCGCCTGCTTTGGGTCGCAGCGTGCTGCGACCCAAAGCAGGCTGCAAGCCGCACCTATTTTTCATATCGATTAAGGCCATTTGGTATTAATCATAATCTATTGCTCTGGCCTCATCAAAGGCTAATCCAGTCGTTTCGCTATATGGGAGTTTGACCATGGCCGTCCATTCATCGACTGGTTGGATCAGACCATTTGCTTGTAGGCGAGCAAACTTGCGGCGGTTGATATTCACAACATAGCTACTCGCAGCGATATAGTCATGATCTGCTGTGAGACGAAGATACGCATCATAGTACCGTTCAGGCAATACATCAATCCCATCGAAGAGGTCCTCAAATTGTTTGTTGGTCTGCCTATCGCTCTGGAATGGTCGTACCTGACGCATTTGTTTCTGTGCCTGTTCAAATGCCTGATCGTATGTCTGTTGCCATTCGGTTTGTACCTGTGGATCATCATAGATACGATCTAACCAGCTGTTAATAGCGGATTCGTCAATCACCTCGCCATCGTGCTGCGCTAATTCTGCCAGGGTCACACGCACAATATGACCGCGTTGGGCCGGGTCGGGATGGGCGCCGTAGACATATTGTCCATCGTTGGGTTGGCGAAAGACGTATACGGGAGAGATGCCTTTTTTACAGGCGCGATTGACTCGGCCAAACCGTTGCAAGAGCGCTTCTAACGGTGCAGGATCCGTATACATCACATCGAGGTCAATATTCAAGCTGACTTCAACTACTTGTGTAGCGACTAGCACAAAAGGCTCGCGTGATCCGGTTTCCAGGTCACAACGTTGCATAATCTCTGCTTCACGCTCGGTGCGGTGTTTTATGATCAAGCGACTATGAATGAGGATTACCTGTTGCGATGTTACGCCTGTCTGGATCAGCGCATGATAGAGTTCTTGAGCACGGCGCACGGTGTTGACACAAGCAAGGACCTGTTTCCCCTGTTGTAGCGCAGAGACAATGTGGGTGATTCCTGAATCAAGCATTTCGCCATCGAGGAGATGTAACTGATGGCGACGAAAGCGCTGAAAGACGGCCTCATCAGCGACAATCGGTTGGTCATATCCCAAGATCGGCTGGAGCTTTTCACGGATGAGCCGGGGAAAGGTTGCTGACATGACAAAAAAGCGTGCTCCAAAGAAGACGTGCAAATAGTCGATGAGTGCTAGAAAGAGGGCGAGTCGTTTCGGTTCATAGGCATGAATTTCGTCAAAGATAAAGGCTGCATCGGTGTAATCAGTGAGCAAGCCTTCAAAGCCTTTGATCTGAAATGCGATCTTGATCATCTGGTATGGGCTAAAGACCTTGACTGGTCGTGCATGCAACACGTTGAGATTGCGTTCCCAGGCGGCCTGACGGGCTGCGTTCTGTTTTTCAGCGATCATGTCCTCCTGGTCTATCAGACGGGCATAGAGCGCCTGAAGCGATCGACCATGTTGCAAGCCAACTGCACTTGACCCAAAGCCGCGCTTGCTATCGCGGAGCCGGTCGAACATGGCATTCATGCTGGCCTGGTAAGGCAGGGCATAAAAGATACGTGGTACTGGCTGGCTTCCATCGCCAAGCGCCCAGTAAAGTGCGGCTTCAGTTTGCCACTGCCGGTTGGCGCCATCAAGATAGTAGATTGACCGGATCGGGCGGCACTGAGCGACTGATGAGCATAGGGTGTTTGACCCGGTTTGAGCACACGTGCGGCAAGGCTCTGCCAATGTTCTTGCACCGGAGCAGGCATTGTACGGACATGGGCTGATGCCATATGATCGGCGCTGGTGGTGAGTCCACGCAACAAGACTGGCCGTACCAACTGTGGTGACGCAAGCCGAGGCGTCTCATTGATTTGGGTATACCAACGAAAAAAGCGCTTGAGCCAGAAGCGGATACGTTGGGCACCTTGTTCGAGTACCTGTTTCACGGCCGCATCGTGCGGCAACAGGGAGAGCAAACGAACATCTTGACCAAAACCCAAAGTGCTGTGCCAATCTGCGGCACACCTATCAATCCAGTGCCAGAGGCTGCTTACCACCGTGGCATCAAGTTGACCGTCAATCAGGTGTTCAACCGGGTCAGGATCGGTGATATTGGGGTAGGCTTGTTGCAGCGGTGCGATATCACGATGGTGCGATGCAATGGCCGCAACGACCCAGGTCTGTTCATCGGTCGATAACTCC
>JAAURD010000337.1 GCA_012034075.1 Chloroflexaceae bacterium
CGGCTGCAAGCTGCGCCTCCGTGGTGGCGGTGGCGGCTCAGGGTTGCGCGGCTGCAAGCCGCGCCTACATCACTACCAGAGCTGGCTACAAGCTGTCCCTACTCGTCCTCGTCAAATCAACATGGTGACAACACGAGCAATCAGTAGCATCTGCACTGCTACGCCCACTAAAAACCGCCATGGCGCTCATACACTGCCAGCGTCTCACTCGCCAGCCGTTGCCACGAAAAACGGCTGGCCTGCACCAACCCGCGTTGGCGCATCGTTTCGCAGAGTGTTGCATCATCGAGTAAGCGCATAAAGGCATTGGCCCAACCCTCGACATCATCTGGGGCGACCTGCCAGGCCGCCTCGCCGACCACCTCTGGCAGGCTGCTGGCGGAACTGACCACCACTGGTGCGCCACAGGCCATCGCTTCGAGCGGCGGCAACCCAAAACCCTCGTAGCGGCTGGGAAACGCAAAAAACGTGCATGTCTGATAGAGCAAGGGACCATCTTTATACGGCACTTCAATCCGCCGGACCTGCTGCTCCAGTCCCAGCGTGGCAATCAGCCCATCGATGTCGGGAAAGAGCTGCGGATTGCGGCCCAGCGCCCGCCCGGCAATCACCAGAATGGCTTGGTGGTAACCCTGTTGTTTCAACAACGCACAGGCATGCAAGAGCACTGCTACGTTCTTGCGCTCATCTAGCCCCCCAACATAGTAAATAAAGGGTCGCGTCAAACCATAGCGTGCGGCAACATCCGTCAGTGCTGCTTGCTCCAGGGCCGGGTCGTGATAGCGTGAGGTATAGCGTTCATCGGCAGCGAGTAATGTCGCTGTGATGCGCTCAGGATCCATGCCCAGGGTGCGCACAATAGCATTGCGGCTATACGCTGAGATGGTCACGATATGGCGTGCATGGTGGGCGGCCCGACTGACGAGCTGCATGTAGGCACGGACCTGGGCACTGCCGCGATAGGCCGGCAGCACCAGCGGTATCAGATCGAGAATGCTCGTGATGACGGGTACGGTACAGCGCAGTGGCGGGGCAAAATAGGGCACGTGTAAGAGAACTGGTTCGCGGCACTGTTGCTTGAGCAATGCCGCCATCTGAGGCACAGCTACCTGTTCGAACCAGAGCTTGGCGAGATGAGTATGGTGACGATCAAATGGCGTTCTGACCGCAGTGAGGAGATACCGGCGGGCAACGCTGGGAGTGTCTGCTGGTTGGCTGGCAAGAGCAGGGTATAGCGGTGCTGCGGCGCGACACGGGGTAACCAGCGCACCAACCCATGCAGATACTGGCCGCTGCCCACCATTGGTTCGGCCCAGAAACTCCCATTGATCAGAATATGCATCATACTGGCAGGTTATCTTGACCGTGCGCTGTCTTGCCGCTTCATGCGCCCTCCCTGATAGGAATCAGCTTTTGGCTGTACCACCACCGAAAAACTGTCGGATGTCCTCAGTTATTTTTTCGATCCAATTCTGCGGTCCGGTCAGCACTTTCTGTACATCATCAATCACCGCCTGCTCATTGGGGGTAACCCCCTGCAGGTCATGTTGGCCTTGATACTGTTCATCGTAAGCTGCGGCAACCCGTTGACAGATATACAGTACCATCTGCTGATAGGCTTCGACCTCTTCGGCCGTCGCTTTGGCTCGCAGCGTTTCCATGGCATAGCGCAGGTCGTTGAGCACCATTTCGTGGTAGCGCTCGAACGATACGGGTTCCTGTGAAAAGCGGCGTGCTTCCTCAATACGGCGGTGAATTTCTTCCTCGGCAAACGGCTGGAGCAACTCCTGGATAAGATCAAACGACACAAAACGCTTTCTGGCTTCACCAAAAGCCAGAAACATATGTACGGTTTCAAGAACAATGCCACCTGGCTCTGCCAGCGATACCAACTCTGCCGGGCGGGTAAACCCTCGCACCAACAGTTCCCACTCAACATGTGAAAAGTCAGCCCTGCCAGTCATATCGTATGCTTTCTTGCTGGTCGTTTCCGCACCTCCCGTCACCACAGCGGCAACGGGAGGATTACTCTATAGCATAAACCAGACATGCCTGGTTGGCAAATTACCCTTACTGACCGCCGCCAACGCTGACTTTGATCGCGCGTGGCTTCACGGCCTCGGCCTTGGGAATAGTGAGCTTCAGCACGCCATCGGTCAGGGATGCATTGATTTTGTCGACCTCAACCACCGTGGGCAGGCTCATGCTGCGCTGGAATGACCCGAAGCGACGCTCTACACGATGGTAGTTGCGCTCGTTGGTCGATTCTTCACGGCGTACTTCACCGCTAATCGTCAAAACATTGTTTTCCACGGTCACCTGCACATCTTCGGCCTTCATACCTGGCAGAGCCGCTTCCACCAGAAATGCTTCGGCTGTTTCGCTCAGATCAACCGCAGGCACAAAATCCTGTCCACTTGTACCAAAGACCGGATGACGCACAAAACTATCTTCAAGCAACTGATTCATCGCCTCACGCAGCGACAATGCATTCTGAAAAGAATCTCGACGACTCGGTAACATATGGCACCTCCATCTAAATACGTTATTCTTGCGATACTGTTTGTTTCTTGACGTATCTTATCGGTAGCGCTTGCTTGTTTTGCTTACCTGGTATCAGTGTATCGCACGCATGTTAGAACGATATAAACGAACTGTTGGAGCGGTGTTAGCATTCCTTATTGCTGTTGGGCATCGCGGCGAGCCAGATTGACACGACAGATGCTGGCAAAATCACAGTATGACGGGCATTGGTTGCGTGGATGCACCATAAAACGACCGCTATGGCAACCACTGACTGTCTCGTGAACACGTTTTTGCATGGCGCTGAGGGCCTGATCGCGTTCCTTTTCGGTGAGTGGCGGGCTGTATTTGCCACTGCCCAGGTGCAAAAAGGCCGCTCGCACCACCTGATGACCGGGTTTCAGCACCTGCTCGACAGCGAGCGTATACAGCGCAAGCTGCACATCGTTGCCTTCGAGCGTGTCCTTACGTCGGCGGCTGGTACTCCCACTTTTATAGTCGATCAGGGCCAGGTTTTGCTGCGGGTCCTGATCCACCCGGTCAACCCGTCCGACAACCAGAATGGTCTGTGGAACATCCACATTGTGGTCATCATTGCTCAGAGACAGACGCAGCGGCGGTGATCCCTGCGCTTGCCCAAACGCCTGTTCAATCAGCAGCGGGCGAAAATGCTCCCATCCGCGGCCATGTTCCAGGCTATGAGAGATAGCAGCAAGCAGGCGTCGGCGCATATCGGCGGCTTCCCACAGCCAGAATCGGCCGGGCACAAACCGATACCGTTGGGGTGCATCGGCCAGCACCGTGTCGGCGGCGGCAGCCAGGGCAGCCAGAATGGGTTCGGCATGACTGCGATCAAAGGGATAGTCTGCCTGTTGCCATTGCTCACCTGCCTGGGCCAGTATATCGTGGAAGATGAGACCCCGCACGGCGACCTCAAGCCCCTCCTGTGGCTCGCTGGTCGGTTGCAGTTTGAACATGTGCGCTGCCGCAAACCGGAAAGGGCAGGTGATATAATCGTTGAGGCGGGCGGCGCTCCAGCGGTAGTGCGGGCCAAAGTGCTCGTGGCACCAGTGAACCAGGGAGTCATCCGACTCAAGCTGACCATCAAAGACGGTATAGGGTGCTGTGCCTTCGCGGTCACGCTCGATAGCACAGGCTCGCTCAATGTGTGGCAAGAGTGCCTGTGCTTCAAGGCTTAAAAGTGTTTTCATCTCTGCACTGCGTTGTGCAGGATCACTCATCCAGGCCATACATTGCTCCTGGACAGAAACCGCTTCGGATAACGCG
>JAAURD010000338.1 GCA_012034075.1 Chloroflexaceae bacterium
ATCGCTCTCGCTCTTATCGGGTCGTAGCCGCCGCGCCTGGACGGCATTGATGCTTTCAATATTGGTCACAGCGGGTATCAAGCTGACAACCTGCTCGACTTCGGCCACGCGGTACGAGCGCTCCAACGTCACTTCAATATCATAGCGCACCAGCGTATCAAACAGCGTATCCAGCGATTTGTTGATCGATGCCTGCACACCGGAAACGCTAATAAAGATCGATCCCGCCAGCGTCAGCGTCGTCAGCGTCAGCGCCAACCGGCTCTTGCGCCGAAACGTATTGCGCAGAGACAACAGCAGTGGACGCGGTAACCCCTGCACCGCTTTGAGCAATCGGTCAATCCAGCTGCGGCCATACGCGCTATCACCAGAAACATCCAGCGCCTCACGAATCGTGACGTTGCTACTCTGGATCACCGGCAGCAACGCCGCCAGCACCGGCACCCCAAGGCCCAGCGCGAATTGCAACGCGATCACCTCAGGCAACAGGCCCGTTGTCGCCGGGTCAAAGTTCAGAAACTTGCCAAAAAAGACGCTAAACTCGGCCGCAGCCAGATGCGCTAGCGGTACCGCTACCACAAGCGCCAGCACGCCGAAGATGGTAACCATCCACAGATAGAGACCAGCCACCTGCACCCGCCGTGCGCCAATCGTCTTGAGCACGCCAATCTGCCGCGTCTGCTGGGTGAGCAACCCGGAAATCGTATTGGTGACCAGAAAGCCACTGAGAAAGCCCATGAGAATGCCCATCGCGCCCAACAAAAAGACCAGCGGATCGAGAATAAAGGTCGCCACCGGACTCTGGCCCGGGTTGGACGGCACAAAGGCAATCAGAATTTCCCGACCGCTCTTTTCAATCTGATCACGCACCGCTTCGGTAATCGCAGTAACCATCGCCGGGTCATCCAGATAGCGATCCTCAACCGCAAAAGTCAGCTGCGTATAGTCAGATGACTCACCCAGCCATTCCAGCGTCTCCTCGGAGATATAGCCGGTATAGTTGCCAAACAAAAAGGCCGGTTCCGCGGTCAGATCATGCACTGAGCCAACCAGGCGGATCCGATGGCGGTCCTGATCCAGCGTCTCAATGAGCAACTCTTCGCCCACTGCAACATCAATGCCCAGCATATCACTGAGCGCCGAGCGCTCAATCAGCATTTCGCGATCACCCGGAATAGGCCCCGACTCAATCTCAAACTGGCCGATGCGGATGTCATCCCAATCGGGGATCGAACGCAGCTGCAGGTCGGCCCATTCATCCGGCCCAACCCGCAGCCGAACATCGGCAAAGGCACGCCCTTCGGCCTCTTTGACACCAGGGATATCACGTATCGCCTCGACCAGATCATCATCGAAGGCCGACTCGGCGGTCACTGCAATCACGCCGGTAAAGGGGTTCGTTGCACGATACGCGCTATTCAGTCCCTCAAGCATGCGAATACGCGCTTCAGCAATCGTGCCAACCGCAAAGATACCCAGCGCAATCGAGAGGATCACCAGCAGCGAACGCAGTTTGTTACTGGTAATATCGCCCAATACTTTGCTCCAGCGGGGGCTGACCAGCCGCATCGACAGCGGCATCGAACGTCTGGTGCTGGATGAACCGCCCTGCTGCTGTTTTGTCTGTGTTATCGGTTGCGCCATTGGGATATCTCTCCTTTCTACCAATTTGTTGGTAGCTTTCTCTGCAAAAAAGAACTTGCTTATCGCTCTGAAACGCCATTGGAACGCGGCCGCAAACCAGAGAGGATCGTATCGATCAGCTCATATGCCATGTACTCACGGCTGTGCAGCAGGGCGGTATCTGGCACTGCATAGAGACTTTCGATCATACCCAGGAACCCGCCGGCCACCAGTCCATGGTTGCGGTATTCTATCTCGCCCTGCTGCTGGGCCTGACGCAACAGCATCTCGATGGGCACCAACAATGATGTATATGCTACTTCGGAGAGCCGTTTGGCCTGGTGCCCATCGATAGCAGGCATATCAACATGGACCATGCGCACGAGGTCCATCGGCGGTTGCGATAGCAGCCAATCGGCGACCGCACACAACCGCGACCGAATATCGCTGGCCGCACCGGCAATAGCCCCCTCCAGCCCCTGTTGATGGCGCAGAAAGTGGCGTTCACTCACTTCGATAAAGAGTTGTTGCTTGCCCCCCGGCACATGGTGATAGAGCGACGTATGGCGAATGCCCACCTCTGTGGCAATATCCCGCAACGTCACACCGGTATAGCCCTTCTGCGCAAACAGCCGCTCGGCGGCATCAAGCAGGCGCTCACGCGTCGCCTGCGATTCAACACGTGTTCGTGCTTTCATCGTTCTCCCCTACCAACTGTTTGGTTTATAGTATACCAGGGTTTTTCTTGCCCCGTCAAGACCATGCAAGCTATATCAGACCAAATGGCGTGCATCGATATTGGTATGCGCCATGTCTAAACCAGAATCTGAACCCTTGAGAGAGGGGAGTCAAGGGGCGCTCCAAGTACGATCAAGGCGCATACCAGTGATCATCTGAATTGAGTATTATCTGTGGGGAAACGGGTATTCGTCTGGGATAGGCAGGAGAACGTAGGTATCCTGCTGGCATGCGGTCGGAAATAGGGCGCTCTATATGAACGTTCGTGCTCTACCTACTCTGGGCACAGCGCGCTGCGCCTCTATAGAGTAGGATATGACCATGTGTGTGTTCAGACACCCCCAATGAAAAGAGTGTCTGAGATTCACCGCAAACAACACGAAGGACCTAACGGTTTCACAGGAGACGCTACGTACCTGAGTATCGCAGCAGGGCCGAAGATGCGGAATAATCGCTGCTAGCCAGACGATAGAGCACAAGAAAGAAACCAGCATACGTGATGTTGCCCACAAAACGAAAGCCCAGCTTCTGCATCACGCGTTGGGATGCCTGGTTGGTAGGCAGGGTAAAGCTCACCAGATCGGCGAAGTGCAGCTGCTCAAACGCTATCGTAGCAATTGCCTGGGCCAGTTCGGTTGCCAGGCCCTGTCCCCAGAAGCGTGGCATCAACGCATAGAGCAACTCGTGTTCCCATCGTTGCTCAATCAGCACCCGTCGCAACCCAGCGCGACCCACAAACTGGCCGTCGGTCAGGTCATACCACATCCAAACGCCATAGCCGGCTTCTTTCCAGTGGACCCAGAAATCCCGCACGTGCATGGCTATCTGCGCATCGCTCCGCACGCCACCAAGCGTGCGAGCAACATCCGCGTCGCGGTGGAGTGTCTGCAAATCGGCCAGATGCCCCGGCTCACATGCAACCCCGCGCAGACGACGCGTCTCAAGCAGCACTGGTGCGCGAACCTGCTTCATCGCTGCTCAAGCTCCACATTGGCTAGCAGTTCGTAGACCGTTTTGAGTGGTGGGCCAGGCAGACGTTGCACCAGCGAGCGCTCAATCCAGCTACTCAGAAAGAGAAAGAGACTGATCGGCACAATAATGATCAGTGGCAGCAGCAACGGCAGCAGGTCGAACAGCGGATTGGTGGGGGCATCTGGGTTCGGCTCAGCGGGGGAGAGCAGGTGGCGGCGGATGGGCCTCAGTGAAGCGCAGCAGGGCGATCGCGTGAGCATCCCTAGCAAAGAATTGAGAGTCGTGTTGATAGAAGGCTGTGCCTGCGAGAGTTTCCAGAATCTCAGAGTATCAAATTCGGTTGGATTTCCTTGGGAAGCATGGACATATTTTCTGAGAAAAGTGCGTATAATGTGCATAGAGCGCACTTTTTGGAGCATTTTCTATGTTGTCTCCTTTCCTTGAAGAAGTGATAGATCCGAACCAG
>JAAURD010000339.1 GCA_012034075.1 Chloroflexaceae bacterium
GTCATGAGGACATCACGGGGACAGACAGCACAGTACTGGTTTTGGACGGTAAAGTGGGGTGTCTGGATCGCCTGCCCAAAATCGTGCTGGTCGGGACGGCGCACAATGACGCCATGCGACTCCAGCAGCGCGGCGAAACCGTTGAGTTCTTCATTGGCCCGGTCAATGACGTCCTGACGTTTGGGGCCACTGGGGAAGGGGATACGTTCAGCGAGGGCTGCATCCCGCAGTTTGGGATGGTTGCCGGGTTCGGTGGGCTCGAAGTAGGCACCATCAGCGATGCCAAGGACGACTTCTTCTAACGGATCCCATTCGTTCCATGCATTGACAATCGATGACATTAACAGGTTACTCCTTTTTTGTTATGCAGCATCACGTTCATGTTTGTGCTAACAATGCACGAATCGTGTCAGCATCGGCTTCAGTGACGATGGTGTCGTGGCCAGTCCCAGGCTGATGCACCAGTTTGCGGTACTTGATGGCAGGCACCATTGAGTTCCCCAGACCCAGCATCAGGCCACTCACTCCGAGTATGGTGGTGTGGAAGAGACCGAATCCGAGGAACACCACGCCACCTGCGCCGATAAACATCGGGAGCAGCACAAGCCCAAATGCCACATTGGTATTGATGTAAAAATCATGGGCATAGTCAAACACCGTCGGAAGGCCGGCAAGATTGCCATGCATCATAATGATCTGGGCAGTGTCAGTCGCCACCGTAGAGGCACCGCGTAACGAAATCGAGACATGCGATTTGCGCAACGCTATCGAGTCGTTGATACCATCACCAACATAGCAAACAAATCGCCCTTCATCAATCAATTGCTGGATAATATCGGCCTTGCCCTCTGGTAAGATTTCGGCAAAATACTGGTCGATGCCAAGTTCCTGGGCCAGTTTGCGTGTCGGTGTTTCCTGGTCACCAGAGATGATCGAGATGCTTTGAATATTGGGCCGTTGTTTCAGGTTCTGGATTATGGCACGAGCTTCGGGACGAATCGTCGGCGCCAATTCAATCGCGCCCACCACGGCACCGTCAACCGCAACAAGGACGAGTGAATGGCCCAGTTCATGGCACGCTGTTTGCGTCTGGGTCAACTCAGCCGGAATGGAAACGTCGGTTGCTTCCATAAAGCGGTAGCTCCCAACTTGCACCAGATTACTGGCCAGATGTACGGTGAGGCCATAGCCGATTTTGTAAGCACTATCTTCGATCTGGGGAAGAGTGAGGTTGCGTTGGCCGGCAGCTTCAAGAATAGCCTGGGCGATAGGGTGGGTTTGACGATATTCGGCAGCGGCGGCATAGGTGAGTACCTGGTCTTCATGGTATGCGCCATAGGTATGGATTGCATGGATATGGGGTTGTTCATCGGTAAGGGTACCGGTTTTGTCAAAGACAATCGTATCAACCTGGCTTAAGAGATCGAGCGAGCGCCCATCTTTAATGAGAATACCCTGCTGCGATGCGATATTGAGGAAATTCATCAAACTGAGTGGCACAACAAAGGAGAGTTTATAGCGGAAGTGCGAATCCATCAGGGCTAAAGCCCCCATAGGGCCAAGCAGTGGTAAGGCCAGAGCACTGACCACCATGGTGGGTAACACGGTTTTATCGGCCAGTGTGTTTGCGCGTAGCTGTACCGAGGATTTGTAATCGATGGTATCATTGAGAACGCGTCCAATACGAGCAACGGTGGTATCGTGGCCTGCCTTTTCGACAGAGATGCTGATACGCCCTGATAGGAGCACGGTTGAAGCAAAGACCGGGTCGCCGGATTCTTTTTCGGCTGGTCTGGCTTCACCCGTGAGGAACTTCTGGTCTACCGTCGCCATACCACTGATCACGCTTCCATCGACTGGGATAGCCTCACCCGCATGAACAACGATGACGTCCCCAATCGCAATCTCTTCAATCGGCGTTTTGATCTCCTGGTCATCAATCAGGACCCAAACAAACTTGGGCGTTGCCTGGAAGACATTGATGAGGTTGTAACGGGTTTCTTCCGTGACTTGCAGAATGTATTTGAACGCGAGCGAAACGATCAGGAGACCGAAACTGGCAACCCAGAAATAACCAGACACGATACAGCCAAGGGCTGTGAGCGTAAAGAGTGTGGGCACACCCACCTTACCCTGTTTGAGCAGGTTGTAGGTCCGCTGGTAAATTGGGCGTGGCACATAGAGGATACCAGGAATGCTTAGAAGGCCCAACGGCCAGAAGAGCAACTGACCAGCAGTGGCAAAGCCGAACGATATAAAGGCGATCACAATCGCCTGGTCGCGCTCACGATTCGCTTCGATCATGCGCTGCTTCTCTTCGGCAGAAAGCATTTCGGTCAGTTGTTGCCGACGGACAGAACTATCGAATGGGAGGAAGGGAAAGCGTTTTTGTAGGGACGAGCGGGCCTGGCTTATGAGTGACGGCGATGGTGTATCGGTGAGGGCCTCAAGAAACGCACGTCGGGGATAACGAGGGATACTATCGGCTGCCTGTTCAATCAATGTTTGCACCGAGGAAGGTTGCGTTTGTTGAACATCCGATTGCAATGCCCGAGCAAGATGATTCCTTGGTCTGGTGAGCTTGTTGAAGAACATAAAACAGGCTTCCTTTTCTTATCGCAACATCAGGTAAACATTGGACAATCCGAGCGGATACGTGCAGCTTCCGTTCGCGGCTGCAAGCCGTGCCTACACGGTGATTGTACAACCTCTATCTGATTTCTCTATTAACTATGCCAGAACATATGATGACTTGAAATCAACACGATCATAGGTTGCACTATGGTACCAGTCTACCGCCTTTAAAACGCCTTATGGTTAACCGATTGTGACATACCCCTATCGTTGACACGGCTGATGACTGGTTCGAGGCTTGCCAGGATAGGCGTGATTTCAGCTTCATGTTGGCGCCATTTGTCGGCAGATGGTGCCGATAGGGTGAGATGCGTTATCGGCAGGGCTTGCGCCAGCCGTTGTTCGATCTGGTCATCGCTAGGCCAGCCGGCAAACTGCCCAATCTGACGGACGGTCTGCTGGGGTTGCTGGATTAGGTCGTTGTAATGCACAAAACACCATTCCGCTGGATCGAGCATCTCAAGATCATGTATGATAGTGGTATTGGCAACCTCCCACTGACGGGCCGCGATTTCGACCAGTGGTCGGTCGATCAGTGCTTCCCAGTCAGGAATCAAGAGAAAGCTCCATTCGGTGTAGGGCCAGCCGGGCATGTGGCGGTAGGCGATAAAACGACGTGAGCGCCAGCCTTCGAGCAGGCTGCTGATGTTCTGCGGTGGTTCGCGGTATAAGAAGATGAACCGGGCATCGGGGAAGATGGCTTTGAGAAAGGGGATACGCAGCGCGTTTTTGGGTGTTTTTTCGAGGAAACGAATGGCGGCTGGCTGCTCTTCGGCTGAAGCGGACTGGTAGAGCAGGCCAGCGCGGTTTTGCAGACGCTGGCTAAACCAGTGTTGCATGGCTGTATAGATGGCGGGGGTCGCTTCAGCCGCGGTCAGACGGTTGGATGCGTAGTGATAGGTGGCGGGGTGGAGTTCGGCGACATCGTGCTCGATGTCGTGGCTCTCCTGACCAATGGTCCATACCGTGGGAAACTGGGCGAGGGTTTCAAAGAGGAGCGTGCTGCCGGCGCGAGGAGCGGAAACGATGAAAACGGGACGGTCAAACGACGGGAGGCGCAGTTGTTCGGCTTGATCGTGCCCCAGGCGGCGCTGCTGACGCATCTGGGGCAAGCAATTGACGATTCAAGCGGCGCGGCGGCGGAGTCGCTGTAGTAAACATTGC
>JAAURD010000340.1 GCA_012034075.1 Chloroflexaceae bacterium
TACCATTGGGTATCATGTTGGTCTGACCTCATGCTCTCATACATCGGCTGCTATCTCTAGCTGTAGTCTACCATAGACGCACCGGCAGGGCAAGCAGCGCACACCAAAACCCGAGGCGTTGGAGTGTTTGAGCGATCTGAGCGTGGGAGTGTTGGAGCGTTGGAGCGCTCCCACGCTCAGATCGCTCTGCTGAGATTCACCACAAAGAACACGAAGAACACAAAGGTTTCACAAAGGACGATGTGTACCTGATACTACATTCAAGTGATCACGCGTTGCACTCTCACGCTCCAACGCTTCAACGCTCAAGCGATGGTATAATACAACCGGCAATGCACCACCAGGACACGCAGGTCATAGCACGAAAGAGGAGAGCAACCAATGAGCAATGAGCATAGTACACAGGCAGCTACTGAGCGGTACAACCCCGCCGTGATCGAAAAAAAATGGCAGGACCGCTGGGCCGCCGATCAACTCTATCGCACCAGCGAAGCCGACAAGCGCCCCAAATACTACATCCTCGACTTTTACCCCTACCCCAGCGGTGACGGCCTCAGCGTCGGCCACTGCCGCAACTACGTCCCCACCGATGTCATCGCCCGCTACTACCGCATGCGCGGCTACAACGTGTTGCACCCCATGGGCTGGGATGCCTTTGGGCTGCCCGCCGAAAACGCGGCTATCAAGCAAAAAACCAACCCGGCACTGCTGATACAGCGCTTCTCTGCGAACTACAAGCGCCAGATGTCGCTCATTGGTACGAGCTATGACTGGCAACGCGAAATCAACTCCAGCCAGCCCGATTATTACCAGTGGACTCAGTGGATCTTTCTCCGGCTGTACCACTCCTGGTACGACCGCCGCGTCGATAGCGCCCGCCCAATAGGCGAACTCGTCGCCGAACTGGCCCGCCACGGCACCAGCCAGCTGCAACTGCCGCTCTCCGAAACGCCCATCAGCGCGGCCGACTGGCAAGCCATGTCGGCGCAGCAACAGCAGCACGTGCTCGGCCGCTTTCGCCTCGCCTATCGCAGCGAAGCGACCGTCAACTGGGACCCCGTCGATAAAACCGTCATCGCCAACGAAGAAGTCCAACCCGACGGCACTGCCTGGCGCAGCGGCGCCATCGTCCAGCGCAAGGTATTGCAACAGTGGTTCTTTCGCATCACCGCCTACGCCGACCGCCTGCACCGCGACCTCGATACGGTTGACTGGCCCGAATCGATTATCGCTATGCAGCGCAACTGGATTGGCCGCAGCCAGGGCGCCGAAGTCATCTTCCACACCGAACAGGGCAGCCCAATCATCGTCTTCACGACCCGCCCCGATACGCTCTGGGGCGCGACCTTTCTGGTGCTCTCACCAGAGCACCCGCTCGTCGCCGAAGTGACGACAGCCGACCAGCAGGCTGCTATTGATGCCTATATTGCCCAGGCCCGCGAGCAATCGGCCAGTACCAGCGGCGATGATACCGAGGAAAAAGAGAAGACCGGTGTGTACACCGGCGGCTACGCCATGAACCCCGTAAATGGCGCACGCATCCCCATCTGGATTGCCGACTATGTGCTGATGGGCTATGGCACTGGCGCCATCATGGCCGTGCCCGCCCACGACGAACGCGACTTTGCCTTTGCCCTCAAGTTTGATCTGCCGATTATCCCAGTCATTGCCCATCCCAACGATCAAGCCCGCAGCGTCCTCAGCGCCGGCAGCTACACCGATGGGTTGGAGGATGCCCTGCAACAGGCCGGCTACCACACGCTGCCGCAGCCTGATGGATCACTCCTGGTACAGCTCACGGGGGCGCAGGCCAATGACTACGCCCTGCATGTGCAGCCGTATCTGGTCGCCGGCGCATGGACCGCTGTCGCCGGTGCCGGCTGGCAGTTCATCTTTGCCGATGCGATCATCCCGTTTGATTCGGTCGCCGCCGATCAAGCGATTATCCAGCGCATCCGCGCCAACGACCCGCACGTCTCACAGCGCACCGTCATGCAGCTGCTACACAGCATCCCCGCCTACCAGGAAGTGCTCTACCATTCCGAGTATGGCGTGCCGATCAACTCCGGGCCAATCAGTGGCCTGGCTGGCGACCAGGCGCTTGATCGCACCATTGACTGGCTCGAACAACAGGGCACCGGGCAACGCCGCCGCAACTATCGCATGCGCGACTGGCTGATCAGCCGCCAGCGCTACTGGGGCACGCCCATCCCCATATGCTATACCGCAGATGGGCTAGAAATACCGGTTGACGATGCCAGCCTGCCCGTCACTCTGCCCGATGTTGAACACTACGAGCCAACCGACACGGGGCAATCGCCGCTGGCCCTGATCGACTCCTGGTTGCACGTCACCCTCCCCGATGGGCGCAAAGTCACCCGCGAAACCGACACCATGGGAACGTTTGCCTGTTCATCCTGGTATTATATGCGCTTCACCGATCCACATAACCCCGAAGAACTGGCCGTACGCGAACGCCTCGACTACTGGCTGCCCGTCGATATGTACGTGGGTGGCGCCGAACATGCTGTCATGCACCTGCTCTATTCCCGTTTCTGGACGAAAGTGCTGTATGACCTGGGCATGGTATCGTTTATTGAACCCTTTGCCCGTCTGCGCAACCAGGGGTTGATCCTGGCCGGTGATGGCCGCAAAATGAGCAAGTCATTCCACAATGTTATCACCCCCGATGAAGTCGTCGCTGAACATGGCGCCGACTCACTGCGCGGCTATGAGTGCTTTATCAGCGATTTTGAGCTAGCAGTGCCCTGGAACACCCAGGGTGTGCCCGGTATTCGTCGCTGGCTCGACCGCGTCTGGCGCATCACGCTCACGCCTCAAGAATCCCCCGGTCAGCCCACCGAGTTTACCGAACGGCAATTGCAGCGGGTCATCCACCAGAGTATCCAGCGGGTCGAGCGCGACATTCTGGAATGTAAGTTTAACACCATGATCGCCGCGCTCATGGAGTTTACCAATGCGCTCTACCGCGCCCGTGATGCCGGTCTGGCCGGCAGCGCCGTCTGGCAGCAGGCGATTGACGTGCTGCTGCGGCTGATGGCTCCAGTCGCCCCGCACATCGCCGAAGAACTCTGGGAACGCCTGGGCCAGCCCTATAGCATCCATCTCCAGCCATGGCCGGTGGCCGATACCGAACTGGCCGCCGAAGATGAAGTCGAAGTAGTGCTGCAGATAAATGGCAAAGTGCGCGATAAAGTGCTCGTAGCTGCCGATACCGATGAACAGACCCTGGAACGCATGGCCCTGGAGAATGAACGCATTCGCGAATGGATTGGTGATAAGACTATTCGGCGTGTGATTGTCGTACCCGGCAAACTCGTCAATGTCGTCATCTAGCCCACAAAGGAATCGACACATGCTCTGGCAGATAACACATCAATGGCCCTATCACACAATAATCTTGCTGGCAATGCTGGTCCTCGTGCTGGCCGGCTGCGGTCAGACCAGCACACCGGCCACATCTCCACCAGATGCCACCGCCCTGGCCCAGGCCAGCAGCGTTGCCAGTGCCACGCCCACCTTTACGCCCGTTATCAGTGTCGTGACCGCAACCCCGGATGCCGCCGAGACTGTCATTCCCACGCCAACGCCGCCCCCAGATACGCCCGTGGTGGAAGCCAGCCCGACCCTGCTGGCCTCGTCCCCGCCTCAAACACCACTGCCTGATGCGCCCACCAGCACCCCCACCGCCCGACCGAAATCCCCACCAGCACGCCACTGCCGGCCGAAGGAGCCAGCGCAACACCAG
>JAAURD010000073.1 GCA_012034075.1 Chloroflexaceae bacterium
ACGCGGGTCGGACGCGAGGCGCGTACATCACAACGGACTTGGCGTCTCTGCGTTGAATCTTCGCGGAAATGCCGTCACGCAGACGTAGGTGCGGCTTGTAGCCGCACGGCGGTCGGCACGACCGCACCGGGTCGGACGCGAGGTGCGGCGTACAGCCGCACGAACCAACTGCACCCAGGCGCTCCGCATAAAACACCAGTGATCACCGCGAATTTGGTATAACAGCCAAAAAGACCCATGCCAGGCTATGTTGAAAGACTGCCCATGTGATCAGGCACAGCAAGCTCAAGTAACTGCGTATCGAGTTCGCGGATATAGTCATAGCCATAGGTGCCCCGTTCCAGACCTTGATGCAACCATGATGGCAGATCATCGGTGATCTCAGCGCTACAGGCCCCCGCAGCCATCGCAATAGCCGCAACCGTATCGACATCGCCGCGAAAGGCAATGCAGCAGGTGAGCAATTCGCTCAAGGTCTGGCTTTGCTCCACCGCGGTAATCGCCGCTCGCACACTCATCCAGCCTTTGGCGCCGACTTTCCCCTGCCATGGTTCATCCCACTGGCCCGGCACATATTGGGCAATCCAGCGGCCTAACTCTGCCTTTGGCCCATAGTTATAGAGCAAGTAATGGGTCATAAGTGCTGCCGCCTTGGCCGCATCAATACCATCAGCTGTGTTATGCGTTAGCGTTGCCTGAATATGACATCTTCGCAACACATCCTCGTGGTCGGGTAAACCCCAGGGGTGCTGCCCGCATCGCAGCGCCGCTCTTATCACTATCGGGACGAATACGAGAGAGAAAGTCATGTTCGTCTCGTACATTAAGTAAAAAATGATAAAAACTGTGGGCATAGCCCTGGCGCTGATCCCGTTTAAATGCCTGGACAAAGCGGCGTGCCAGATGCTCGAAGGTCCATGGCTCAGCTGAAACCAGTGCCTCGGCAATTGCCAGGCTCATCTGCGTATCATCGGTATAACAACCAGGGTCGATTGCGTGGCGCGGGTGCTTCACATAGCCCGAGAGCGTATGGTGTTGTTGAACAAAGTCATCTGGTGCATATTCAAAGGCGGCAGCATAAGCGTCGCCAATGGCAAGCTCTATCAGCATGGTCGTCCTCCTTGTCAGTCATGCTAGTAGAACAACGTATTACATTCTGTCGTAGTTCAAAAATCAGCACATGGTTGACCAATATATGATTGCCTGACATGATACCACTGATCTTTTCTCAATACGATGTATGTATTTTACCACAGAGTCGCCTTAACGCATAGTCGCCTACCGCATGGCTTATGGTGTTGCGGTAGGGGTACGGGTGGGTCTCAGTCGGTTTGGGCTGGGCGTTGCCGTTGGGGTAACCGTTTGCTGATCAGTTTGCGCCGTCGCTGCGGGCGTTGTCACGGGTTGCGTGCGATCAACTGGCATCTCTCGATCTGGTTGTGGCAATGGCCGTGATGGCGGCTGATTCTGGCTGTGTTGCACGGGCAATACCAGGTTGAAATTGCCAATCTGGACGCTGGATGGTTGACTCTGTGCCAGCACCAATGCACTGGAGATAGCTGCCCCAAAAAGGACAACTGCAATCAGGGTGCGGGCAATCCCTGGAAGATAGTGTGTCAGGAGCCGCAGTACGATAGCACCAATGATAGGGACCACCAGGGCCAGGGCCAGTAAGACAAAGACCATCGTCTCAGACATAAGGACCTACCGATCAACAAAACGGGCCAGGGTGACGCCCTCGCCGCCATCCTGACCTCCGCCTTCAAACGAGGAGATAAGGGTGTGTTTTCGCAAAATATCACGCACAGTCTGGCGCAAAACACCCGACCCCTTGCCATGGATCAGACGGACCTGGCCCAGACCAGCCATATAAGCATCGTTCAAGTAACGCTCCAGCTCCGGCTGTACATCAGCCGCACGCCAGCCACGCATATCAAATGAGAGCGATACATCGGGCATGGGCGGGATCTCGATGGTGCGCTCTTCCACGGGACGGCGCTGCCGGGTTGATGCCGCTTTGCCAGATGCACGTCGAAGTTCGCCCAGTGAAACATGCATGCGAAAGCCGCCCACCTGAACATCGGCGGTGGCGTCATCTTCATCGATGGACAGAATCTCGCCGGTGAGACCAACGGAACGAACCTCTACACTATCGCCGGCCTGCAATGGTGCTGGTGCTGGCTGGACCAGTGGCGTTGCGTCACCGGTCGTAGCCACATCGCGTTGCTGCATGGGCAACCGCGCTGCTTGCAAGCGCTCTTCGGCCTCCTGCAACCATTGGCGTGATGTCGTCGATGGTCGCGTTGCCTCCGTGCGCAGGCGTCGCAGTTCGGCGCGTATCTCACGAACCTCGTTATCAATGTCGCGTTGCACCGCAGCGCGATAGGACTCGCGCTCTTCTTGCAGCGTTTGCCATTCCTGCATCAGCCGGTCGCGGTACACCTCTGCATCGCGGCGGAGTTCGGCGGCACGCTGCTCTGCTGCTGCAACGGCTTCACGTTCGCGATGAATATCGGCCAGTAAATCTTCCAGATGCACTTTTTCACCGGCAATGCTATCCCGCGCTTGATCGATCAACTCCGCATCAAGCCCCAGACGCGCAGCAATAGCCAGCGCATTGGAATGCCCCGGTAGACCAATGAGTAAGCGGTAGGTGGGCGCCAGGGTCTCAATATCAAACTCCACCGATGCATTCTGTACCCCTGGCGTCTGGTGCGCAAAGGCTTTGAGATCGGCATAGTGGGTGGTAATCAGCCCCAGACACCCTCGTTCAAGGAAGCGCCCAATAATCGCTCGTGCCAGACCGCTGCCCTCAACCGGGTCGGTACCAGCACCCAGTTCATCGAGCAACACCAGAAATGGCGGCATCTGATCGGGCTCGTCCAGAACATTGAGAATACGGATAATCCGCGTCATATGCGAGGAAAAGGTGCTGAGACTCTGTTCAATGCTCTGTTCATCACCAATATCGGCAAACACCTGACCAAACACCGGCAGGCGTGATGGTTCCAACGCTGGAATATGCAGACCAGCCTGGTTCATCAATGCCAGCAAACCGACTGTCTTCAGCGCAACGGTTTTGCCGCCGGTGTTTGGCCCGGTGATCACCAGTAATTGGGTAGCACCACCCAGCCAGATATCAATCGGAACGACATGCTCTTGATTGATCAGCGGATGCCGCGCTTGACGCAGCGAAAGCAACTCAGATGCCGCTGACTCGGCCTGATCCGTTGCGACGACCGATGGTTCGACACACCGCAGCGCCTCGGCGTAACGGGCCTGTGCGAGCGCCAGATCAAGCCGGCCCAGCGTATCAAGCCCAACCAGCAAGCGATCTGCTGATTCGCCCACACGCTCAGACAGTTCAGCCAGAATACGCGCAATCTCTTGCTCTTCGGCCAGTTGATATTCGCGCACCTGGTTGTTCAGCTCTACCACCGCCATGGGCTCGATATAGAGCGTTGCCCCACTTGCCGACTGGTCGTGGACCAAGCCCGGCACACTCCGGCGATGACTGGCCTTGACGGGGATCACATAACGCCCATCGCGTACGGTGATAATCGCTTCTTGCAGGGCCGAGGCAATCGTCGAAGACATAATCATGCGCTGCAAGCGTTCCTGGAGACGGGCGGCGGCACTGCGCATGTCTTGCCGAATGCGCCGCAACTTTGGACTGGCACTATCACGAATCTGGCCATCATCGTCAAGGGTGCTGACAATCGCATCTTCCAGGGACGGGAGTGACGGTAATGCTGCCAGCAACTCACCCAGCAAATGGAACGCATCGAGATCAATCCGATCAAGCAGCAGGGCTAGGCGCCGCATACATGCCAGAGTCGATGCAATATCGAGGAGTGCAGCTGCATCGAGGATACCGCCACGGTCGGCTAACTGGCATGCCAGGCGAATATCACGAGCGCCACCCAGCGTGGTATCGGGGTATTGTGCCAGTAACTGCCGTGCCTCGGTGGTTAAGCGCAGGTTCTGCCGAACCATATCAGGTTCGGTTGAAGGTATCAGCTCAAGCGCCTGCTGATGCGAAACCGCAAACGACGTATAGCTCGCTAGCCGTTGCCGGATGATGGTAAACTCAAGCGTTTCAAGCGTTGCTTCGGCAATGGTGATCATACATCTCTATCGTGGTTCTCGTATAAATAACATACTGGCCGATTCAGGTAACACGGGATCAACATAAGCATAGACATCAGGTATCACGTTGTTGGCAACATACGTTGTCAGCCTTGAATCTTCAGCACTGGTTACCAACCAGTTGAACCATGGCTCACTATTGGCCTGGATGTCGGCACTGATGGTCACGTATTGCAGTACCTGCGTAAACACACCAATAACGAGCAGCGCCAGAATCAAACCGAACGACAGCCCAAGCATCTGATCCAGAGCAACGAGCCTTCGCGGAAGCCTGATATGGCGAAAGATAAACGAAATACCAAGCGCCAATACCGTAAAACTCAACAGCAGCAGCAGACTAAATCCGGCAGCGTCTGCCACGATGATTGATGCACCAAACTGATTGTTCAACATGTTGCCCAGGGCCTGAAAATACAGGCTCGAAAGGACCACACTAATATACCATGCAAGGAGAAACAGGGCCATACGAATAGCCCCTGAAGAAAATCCACTGACGGCGAGAACAAGGACAACTGCGACAAAGATGATATCGATGATGTTCATATCGGTGATTTGTTCTGAATGCGTAACATGGGCGTCTTTTGCTACAATACCCGACGAATTGAACGTTTGCTTGGCAGATCAACAACAGCCTATTGACCAACAACAAAGATAATATCTACCTGTGGTGGCAATATTGGTCTGGCGTAACTATAGATATACGGAAGCACAAAATCGGAAAAATAGCCCAGCAAAAACGAGCTCTGGACACTGCCATTTAACCAGCGAGCGATGGGCAAATTGACCTTGCCAAATTCCTTAACGACCACCAGATTCCACAACAGCACAGAGAAAACCCCCATAAACAGGGAGGCCAATACCAGACCCAATAAGACCCCGATCACTTTATCAAGATAAAAGAGCTGGCCGGGCATTTTGGCATAACGAAAGGTATACAAACCAGCGGCGGATAGCGTAAAAAAACTCAGCATCAGCGTCAGACCGAACCCGCCAAAGAGCGTGGCATCTCTACTGCCGCCAAAATGCGTTTTCAGAAATCCACCAACCGGTTCAATATACAGACTGGCAAGGACCAGACTCAAATAAAAAGCCATCAGCAAAATGGTCAGGCGAATCATCCCATGAAAGAATCCAAGCGCCAGCATACCAAGAAACAAGAAGATATAAAAAAGGTCGATTAAATTCATATACGAACCCCATTGAGATACGAATACAGATGGCCCTATCAGCACCAGGCCTTACAATAGCTGCTCATATTATAGCACACAGGCAGCAACACAAGCAGAACAATGTGCCAGAATGCTTCATACCAATGTCGCACAGATTTGTTCGAGCCGCTGTACGACCGCCGGCTTGCTGAAGTGGGTGTTTGCTCGTTCCATACCGCGTTGGCCCATCGCACGCGCCAGATTGGGGTTGTGGAGCAACACCTGCAACGCACGTGCGAGGGCCAGCGAGTTTGCTGGTGGCACCACAAAGCCAGTCTGACCATGCTGGTTGACATAACTGGTACCGGTGCCAAGTTCGGTGCAAACCAGGGGCAAACCGGCTGCCTGTGCTTCAATCATCACAATGCCAAAGGCTTCGGCACGCACATGCGACGGTAATACAAATATATCCGCAGCAGCATAAAACGCTGGCAGGTGCATATCATCTACTTCACCGACCAGGTGAACCCGTTGGCCCAATCCTGCCGCCTGGACCTGCGATCGAAGGGCAGGTTCTTCGGGACCACTGCCCACGATCAGCAGTTGCACCTCTTCTGGTAGGTGTGCCATTGCCGCTAACAAAAAGGGCAGTCCCTTATAATAACGCAGACGACCAACAAATAAGAGCAACGGTTGACCATAGTGTTGCCGGATCGCGTTGATTTGCTGCGGGTCGGGGTGAGCAAAGCGTTCGAGATCGACACTGAGTGGGAGCACGGTACAGCGTTCGGCGCGTGGTGCTAACCATGGCGATGTTGCAATGAGCGACTCGCTATTGGGCAAAATGCACTGAGCATGGTCCAGAGTGTGCTGTAACAGTGGGCCATATGCTTTCAGCAGCCAACGCTGACGCACAATATCACTATGATAGCGGACCACCAATGGCGGTTGACCAGGTACAGCCATTGCTGCCAGATCACCCGGGGGATAGGGAAAGTACAGGATCACAAGATCAACATCACGGAGCTGTCGGGCAGCATGCACCATCGCGGGGCTCAACGGTGTTGAAGCAAGATGCAACCAGCGGGCCGTTTTGATAATCGTCAGCGGACCATGCTGTTCGCGCTCGGTATGTGCGGTGGTACTGGTCACCAGCACCGTTACCCGATGACCACGAGCCACCAGACCTTCAGCCATTGCACGAACATCGTTTTCAATGCCTCCCAGAACCGGATAATAATCTTTGTAAATCTGGAGAATATGCATCCTTTGTCCTTTCTCGAATCGGGTCGTTCTATCGTCGCTTATTATACACCCTTGAAGGAGATACAGAAGGGTATGCTACAATAGATCAGACACGATCAGCACGACGTGAACGGAACAGCCACAACCTGTTCCATTCCGGAAGAAGCGATTAGCAAAAGAGAGATCAGAACTTATGGATGCAATCCTCGTGCTTGAGGATGGACGATATTTTCACGGAAACTCGTTTGGAGCAACGGGGGAGCGATCCGGTGAGGTCGTCTTCAACACCGGTATGAGTGGATACCAGGAAATTCTGTTTGACCCGTCTTATTGTGGTCAACTTGTCGTAATGACTGCTCCTCAGATTGGGAACACTGGCGTCAATACGTTTGATAGTGAATCACACCAGCCTCAGGCAGCTGGTCTTATTGTACGAGCTTACAGCGATAGTTATAGCTCATGGCGAGCACGCAGCAGCTTAAGCCAGATAGTACGCGAACATCAGATTGTGGCAGTAAGTGATGTGGATACCCGTGCTCTCACCCGTCATATTCGCACGGCCGGGGCCATGCGTGGCATTATTTCGACCGAGGATCAGGATATCGAGCGACTGACAGCAAAAGCTCGGGCTATACCACGGATGGAAGGCCTCGATCTAACCCATATAGTCACCAGCTCCGAAGCCTATCACTGGTTTGAAGGGAGTCAAGAATGGAAAGTGGTCAATCTCTCACCAGGTGAAGCTGATACCCTGCCCCACCGGCCCCGGCTCACCTATCAACCTGGTGGATTGCATGTGGTATCGTATGATTTTGGCCTCAAAAGAACGATTTTGCGCCGCTTAGTGGATTATGGTTGTCGGGTAACGGTGGTACCAGCCAGTACATCGGCTGAAGATGTGTTGGCATTGCAACCCGATGGCGTCTTTTACTCCAACGGACCTGGTGATCCAGCACCGGTCGCGCATGGCATAGCGACCGTCAATCAATTGCTTGGGCGTGTGCCCATCTTTGGCATCTGTCTGGGGCATCAGCTGATGGGCCTGGCCATGGGCGGCAAAACCTATAAGCTGCCCTTTGGTCACCATAGTATTAACCATCCAGTACGTTATCTCAAGACCGGCCATGTCGAAATCACCTCGCAGAATCACGGTTTTGCGATTGATCCCGATAGCCTGCCCGCCGATGTCGAAATTACCCATATCAACCTCAATGATCACACCATTGAAGGATTGCGTCACCGCAGCCTGCCGGCTTTTAGTGTGCAATATCATCCGGAGGCTGGCCCCGGTCCGCACGACGCCACATATCTTTTTAGCGAATTTGTAGCCATGATGGTGGAGATGAAACAATGACCATGAAAATATATACCCGAACGGGGGATGCCGGAGAGACGGGTCTCTGGGGCGGTCAACGGGTCGCCAAAGACTCTCTGCGGGTTCATTCCTATGGAACGATTGACGAGCTCAATGCGGTTCTGGGCATTGTGCGCACGCAGGATTTGCATCAGGAACTTGACACGGTGATTGAGCGCATTCAAAATGAGCTGTTTGTACTGGGGGCTGACCTTGCCACACCCGGTGAATCAACGCGGATTGAGCGCATTCAGGAACATCAAGTACAGGCCCTGGAACAAGAGATTGATCAATTTGAAACAGAACTGCAGCCATTGCGCCAGTTTATCTTGCCAGGTGGCAGCAGCAGTGCGGCTTACCTGCATCTGGCGCGGAATGTGTGCCGCCGGGCGGAACGGATGGTCGTGAGTCTCTCGACTCACGACCCCATCAATGAACAGGTCTTACCCTATCTCAATCGCTTGTCAGACTGGCTCTTTGTGATAGCGCGACTTGCCAATGCACGTTCTGGGGTAGCTGATGTTCCCTGGCAGAGCCCGGTACAACCATAAGGTGTCACTATGAGTACGCAACGAGATGCGCATGCACTGGCCCGTGAGGCCTTACAGGCGATTGATCTATTAATGACGACGATACAGGGTGGGCTGGCCCTGCGGTCACTGGTTGATGCACGCGAAACGCTGCAGAGTTTTGTCAATAAAGAACAACGCAGTGACAAAGAAGTGAGTGTGCAATACCCGACAACCGGTGGGGTCACCTTGGTGCGTGGAAACCGTTTCTTTACCATCGATGACCATGAATTGGAAATCGTGCGTGATGCCGTCAATACACGCAAGCGCGAAATACGCAAACGACAGCGACGCGAGTCGCAAGAGCGTTAGTTCAACGGTGGTATGGTTTTTCCCTAATCATCATCACGTACCTGCATGAGATACAAGATTCTGGTATAATCGATTCAGAGAGATGATACAAGAAAAAAGACAAGCAAATATATCAGAGCCACAATCTATGGCCGTCAAGACCATTATTGATTCTGAACCCATACCACCACGCACATTGCCACGTGCAACCCAACCACCCATTTTTCATCCCCGCAAGCGATTCTTGCGTAGTCTGTTGTTCTTTCTGGGGGTGGTTGCGCATGTGTATATCTGGGATATCTTTCTACCACGCTTTCCCCTGATACGCTGGTATTCGCGCCATACGGCGATGAATCGTTGGGTGCGCATGGCCCGCAAATTTCGTCAACTCGCCATCGAAATGGGCGGTATCCAGATCAAGCTGGGGCAGTTTTTAAGTTCACGTGCCGATATTGTGCCCGATGAAATTCGTCATGAACTGGCGGGCTTGCAAGATGAAGTGCCAGCCGTGCCCGTTGGGCCCATTATCGAACGCATTATCGAAGAAATGGGTGCGCCCCCAGAAGACATTTTTCTCGATTTTGATCGTACCCCGGTCGCTGCTGCATCTCTGGGTCAGGTGCATTTTGCCCGCCTACAGAATGGTCGTGAAGTTGCGGTCAAGGTTCAGCGGCCCAATATCGACAAGATCGTCCAGGTCGATCTGAGCGCTCTCTCATGGGTGGTGCGTCTGATTAAAGATTATGAGCCGATTCGCCGACGTGCCGATTTGAAAGCGCTCTTTGATGAGTTTTCCAAAGTTCTGAACCGAGAGCTTGATTACATTCAAGAAGCTCGCAATGCTGAACTCTTCCGCGCCAATTTTGCCAATGTGGTAGGTATCTACGTTCCAGAACCGGTTATTGAGATGACCACGCCCCATGTGATGGTGATGGAACGTATCAATGGCATCAAAATCAGTGATTTTGACGCGCTTGATGCTGCTGGTGTCAATCGCCATGAACTGGCCGAACGGCTCAATCAGACCTATCTCAAGCAGTTTTTTGTCGATGGCTTCTTCCATGCGGATCCCCATCCCGGCAACCTGTTTATCCGGATTGAGCCACCCAGGCCACTCTCGGCCTATACCAATGGCAATATCGTGGATCCATCACAGCGATTGAATGCCTTTGGTGGTTTAGAAACGTATAGTGATGGCACAAGTGCAACGCAGGGGACGCCCTTTACGCTGATCTTTATCGACTTTGGCATGGTCGGCCATCTACCGCCCCAGACAATGGATAATATTCGTGATGCTGTTGTCGGTCTGGCAACCAATGATGCCGAACGCATTGTCGATGCACTGGAACGTGCCCGTGTCATCTTACCCGGCTCGGACCGCAACCCGATCATCAAGGGTGTGCAGGTCATGCTGCGTTACTCCTACAACCGCACCGTCCGCGAACTCAACAATATGGATGTTGAAGCGATTTTTGATGAAACCCAGGACCTGGTCTATAATATGCCCTTCCAATTGCCCCAGGATTTGCTCTATCTGGGCCGCGCTGTCAGCATGGTCAGTGGCATGGCGACCGCCCTGGAACCGGACATCAACCTCTTTGAGTCGTTGCGACCCTTTGCCCATATGATGCTGGAAAATGAACGCCGTCAGCGCGACTGGATGGCCGAATTGCAACGAGAGGCAACCGAACTGGGGTTGACTATGCTCAACCTGCCACGCCAGATGGACGCCTACTACAAAGCCGCTAATCGTGGTGAATTGCAAACCCGTACCGACTTTGGTCGCCTGGAGCGGGTGATGCGACGAGTTGAACATTCAACCGATCGGCTGACTGGCGGATTGATCGGCACCGGCCTTTTTCTGGGCGGTGTGCAACTGCGGATGCGTGGCCTGAACCGTGAAGCCAACCGCGCCTGGTGGGCTGCGGCCCTGGCACTGCTCTGGTCCTTCCGTCCACGCGGTCGTGGTCGCTAAACAATGGCGTTGAAGCGATGTCTCGGCACTGGCCACATGCTATCCATGTTCGTGCTGTCCTGCTCATCACGCTTCTGCTGCTGATAACTGGTGTGATTCTGGAGTTTGCCCCAGAACCACCCGGCCCATACAATCAAGCCGATCAGCTGTTTCTCAGTGGGCAGTACCAGGCAGCGCTGGCTGCCTATCAACAACTGCATCAGGCTCAGCCCTCAGCCGCTACCGATCTTCGTCTCGGCACAATCTACACCATTCGGGATGACTCCGTGCTAGCCGAACAACATCTCTGGCATGCGGTTGAACTGGGCCTTGCACCATTGGACTATGACCTGGCAATGCTCTATCTGGGTCAACTCTATGCCAACCGCAACAACCAGCGGCAGGCACAACAATCCTGGGAGCGGGTGCGTACCTGTGCCACACCGCAGAACGCTTGCCCCTATGACGGCCCGCGTTACATCCTCGCAGCGCAGTGGGCCTTGCAGCAGGGTGATTACACCGCTGCCGAAACCAGCTTGCACACAGCCTTGCAACGAGTCCTTGCACCCGAATGGTGGCAGGCGGCTCAGCAGCAACTGGCGCTGTTGCAGGCCGCCAGTGATCCAGCGGCAGCCCTCAATCGCTTGCAACGGCTCAATTTTGAGGATACAGCAGACAACACAGACACGACCGGATTGCCCTGGATCAAGGCGCTGCTGCCATCGGTCGCGTATGATACTCAACAGCTGATCGCCATCGTACAAACCGACGAGCCCCAACGATCACAGCTGCTCGGCCAATTGTATCTCGAACGGCGCTGGTATGATCTTGCCGAAGCCCAGTTTGCTGCGGTTGATCCCAGCAGCACGACCGCAATCATTGCCGCTGCCCACCGTGCGTATAGTCGCTGGCGCTCTGGCGACAGAAGCACCGGACGGGCCTGGCTGCGTTCGCTGGTGCAAACCCATCCCAACCTGGTTCAGGTGCGAATGTTGCTCACCCTGGCCTACCTTGCCGAGGATAACCGCTTTGCAGCACGGATCCAGCTTTTCCAGTTGAACCAACTTGCCCCGCAATCGCCCGACACGCTGATCACCTGGGCCGCCTGGTATATCTACCAGCATGAGTATGTACAAGCCAGCCGGGCCTATCAACGGGCGCTCAGCCTGGCCGATGACGAGCAAAAAGGGCGCTATGCCCTCTTTATTGCCACCATTCATCAGCAAACAACCTACGAGGTATGCACACACGGTGTACGTGCCGCTGAAGAGGCGACTCGGCGGCTGCCAGACGAATCGCAAGCCTGGAATAAGCTCGCCGCTATTCAATATACCTGTGGTGAGTTTGACGCTGCGGTAGAAACAGCTCGCATTGCGTTTGCTGTTGCGCCCGGACCCGAGCCGGCCTTTTACCTGGGGGCAGCGCTCATGCGCAGTGGGTACCCCAGCGATGGCCGAACCATGCTGGTGCAGGCAGCCGATATGGCGCCTGCATCAATCTGGCGTGAGCGTGTTGAGGATTTGCTCGCCTGGATCGAACAAGGGTACGTTAGACCTAAAGATACCCCAGCCCCCAGAGGATACCCGCCAGACCAAACAGCAACGCTCCTGCGCCAATATGCGTCAGCACACTGACCAGCACCGTGCTGGCACCAGCCAGCTCAATGTGATGGTGGGTACGACATGCCAGCGGTACCAACGTACCGGCCAGCGTTGCCAGCACGATACTGCCTAGAACAGCTATCCCAATCACCAGCGCAAAAGCCATGCTCCCCTGCCAGAGCCAGACCATCAACCCTGCCAGCAAGCCCATAATCAGACCATTGATGCTGCCCAGCATGATTTCACGAGCCAGTGTGTGCCCTGTATCCATGCTGTGCGCCTGACCCATCGTGAGGAAACGGGTCATCAATGTTTGCGTCTGGGTTGCAGCACTGCGGCCCTGCCATATCACCAACGGCAAAAACGCTGCCAATAACACCGTATGGCCGATGACCCCTGCGAATGTGCTGAAAAACCAGACCACCACAAAGGCAAGTGCCAGATTGATTGTGAGCCAGGTCAGGCGATCCAGGCCCGCTGCAATGATAGGACGGTCGCCATCTTCCTGCTCGCTTAAACCCGCCAGCGCATGCAGTGTTCGGGTAGTCTGGTGCTGCATTGCCGCCATCAGGTCACTCATATCCATCGCACCGACGAGATGGCCCTCTTCATCGACCACCGGCAACGCCATCAAGCCCGACTGAGTCATGATCTGGGCCTGTTCTTCGAGCGATGCCTGGTACGGCAGGGTGATCAACCGCCGGTCCATAAACTCAAAGAGGCGTGCCCCTGGAGGCGCCACCAGCAATTGGCGTAAACTGATCACCCCTACCAGGTGATCATCCGAATCGGTGACAAACAGGTAATACACATTATCTTGACTTTCAGGCATCTGGCGGAGCGCATCAAGCGCTTGCTGTGCCGTAATAACCTGTGGAAAACTCATTGCCGGAGGACATGCCACCGTGCGGTTGGTGGCTTCGTCGGGTATCTGATGAATGCGAACGACCTGGGGGCGAAAGATTTCCAGGCCATGAACAGTGGAAGTTGCCAGCATACTACTTCTCCCTTCGTATTGCAATGTTGCTGGGTGCAACCAAACAGCAACAAACTCAGGTCATCGACCTTGAGCGGCGTGTTGAAGCGAGAAACAGCCTGGCTTAAAACGGCGCGGGAAAATCTCTTCGGGGGATGATACAGTCCAGCAGGCAATGGTACCCTGGGAGATGTTCCTGGCCGTGGCGAAGGGCAACAAACACGCCGCGGCAAAGGCATATCGGTTGGTGACTATCGTCCATTCGTCTCCCAATAAAAACATCACTGACACACGTCAAGTTATCAACAAAAAAAGACACAAGAAAACCAGAGTCACACTGGACTCTGAACTTGCCGCGTCTATCTTTATCAGTGATGACAACGAGTACCCTGGTCATTTCGTGACCGTAATATAGTATACTATACATTGGTTTGTTTGTCAAATCACGCAAAAAACCACAAATATGATACGATCTGCCCTCTGAATCGAGAACGTTCTTCTTCTCATACCACGGCGTATTCTGTCTGGCTGCATCGTTGAGAAATAAGGGGGTGTTGTTCTGGAAAACCAGCAACAACAGCAGCGACATCCCGCTGTATGAGATGTTGTTTTATCCCTGTCTTCATGGAAACCTCTTGTTCGCTCAGATCGTTTTGATTCTGTACCGTTATTACTTACTACCAGGAGAGGGGATATGTCTCTATTCCGTTTCACCCGCAGGTTTGGTTGGTCTTGTGTATTGTTCATGGTGTTAACCTTCGTGGTCATGGCCACAGCACAACCAGCTATCAGCACCGTACCAGTGCAAGCTGCACCAACAGTGCAACAGGCTACTGCTGCAACACCACCTATCTATGGCATCGAAACCAATACCGGCCGTATTGCGAGCCGGGGTGTACAAAACCAGGCCAGTGCGCTGGGCGCATCGTGGCTCCGTCTCAATACCGTCAGCTGGCGTGGAGTTCAGGCGGAGCCAGATGGGCCATATGACTGGTCGGCCCTGGCCAATTTTGAGCGCGAACTGGCTGCTGCCAATGAAACTGGTATGATTCCCATTGTCATCGTTGATGATTATCCGCGCTGGGCTACCCGTTACGAGACGTCATGTTCGGCCATCACCAGCGACCGGTTTAACGACTTTGCCCAGTTTATGACGGCCCTGGTCGAGCGCTATCATCAGGCACCCTACAACGTCCGTTACTGGGAGATGGGCAACGAAGTTGATATTGACCCATCGCTGGTGGCACAGGATAACTTTTTCGGCTGTTGGGGTGATATCGAAGATACCTACTACGGTGGTGAGCACTATGGTGAAATGCTCAAAGTCGTCACACCGGCGATCAAACAGACCGACCCGAATGCCCTGGTCATGATTGGCGGTTTGCTCCTGGATCGGCCCAATACCACCATCAGCGGGCGCGGCAAACCAGAACGCTTTCTGGAAGGCATCCTCGAAGCGGGTGCAGCCGATAGCTTTGATATTGTCGCCTTTCATACCTATCCCTGGTTTCGCGAACGGCGTGTCGATAGTGACCTGACCGATTATCGCTGGAGCTTGCTCGGTGGTGGGGTGATTGGCAAAGCTACGTTTCTCCGCGATATTATGGCACGTTATGGCGTCGATAAGCCGCTCTTTCTCAACGAGACGGCACTCCTTGGATTTATCCACGAGGAATCATTTTACCAGAGTCAAGCCGACCATATTGTCCGTATGGCGATCCGTGCCGCTTCCATCGATATTCAGGCGTTTTGCTGGTATACCCTGCATAACAATGGCTGGTTTTCCGGCGGCTTACTCGACGGTAGTAACCAGCCCAGACCTGCCTTCATCGCGTATCAGCAGTTAATCGAGCGTACCAGCGGCCTGGGCACACCAGTACGGACCAATGACTATGGTGATACCGTCGAAGCCTACCGATTTACCAACAGGACCGTCTGCTTGATGTGCTCTGGTCTAGCAATGCGCAGACATACACCTTTGAACTGCCACGAGCAGCCTTTATTGCTGCCTTTGAACGTGATGGCGAGCAGATGGTCCTGGGGACAACCACCAGAGCGATGATTTCCGTCGGGATTGAACCCGTCTATGTTGAGCGCCGCCCGATACCCGCTGGTGCATCACCAGCAGTAGCTACGGTCAACCCACCCGAAGGTGACAATGCATTGGTCACCACCATTGCTATTCAAGGCAGCAATTTCCAGCAGCCGGTGTCGGTACGCCTTGAACAGGTCGAAGAAGGGTTCAGCTATCCCTCGGATAAGAGCTATCCGCTCGAAAACATTGTCGTTGACAGTGCCGGCACACTCCAGGCCGATGTGCCTATTGGCTTACCCGGCGGCACCTACGATCTGGTCGTGATCAACGATGGCGGCTGGACTGCGACCCTGCCCCAGGCGTATACCGTGCTGAGCATCGATCCCGATGGCATTGGCATCACCCCAACCCATGGTCGCGTTGATCGCGTCAATCGTGTTACCGTCAGCGGTGATGGTTTCTCCGACGGCGCTACCGTTACACTGTTACCCAATGATGCCACCGTGGCTGGTGCAACGGCATCCATCTCGCGTGAAACAACCTTAAGCAACACTGTACGCATCAACAGTCAATTGCTCCGCTCAATCATTGAGCCATTGACACTGGTTCAGGAGAACGCGGTATCAGCATCTGGCGCCTACACCCTGACCGTGATCAATCCAAGTGGCAGTCAGGGCCAGGCCAGCATCAACTATCTGGTCTACAACAACACAGATAATGATCTCTTTGCTGAACGCAATGGTATCTGGACGGACCCGGCGGTGGTCCGTGACGGCAGCACCGCAACACTGGGAGTTATCGTCGAACGTCAAGGTGGGCAACCGTCGAACGACCCCGTAACGGTTGACTTCTATCTCAATGAGCCAGATAATCCCGCGACCCTGATTGGCAGCGACAGCGTGGTGGTCGATAACGCACCGGGCACTGCCAGCACCGCTGGCAGTGACTGGCTGGTTCCCCAAAGCGGCACGTATGATCTGTTTGTCGTCATTCGACCGGAAGAATCCGATCAAGAATCGTTAAATGGACGAACGGAGCTGACTGACGCCAATAACGTGATAAGTCGAACGATCACGGTTCGCCCAGCGGTAGCCGATCAGATGGCACCGTCCATTCGTCAGGTTACCATCAACGATGGGAGTACTACTGTATCCAGTCCAGATATCAGCATCAACCTGAAAGTGACCGATACTCGCCCTGGCACCGGGTTAGCCTCGCTCTTTGTGGTGGAGTACGAATACAGCGAAGGGGCAGGTCAGTGGGTTGCCATTCAGCAGTCCGGTTGGCTCAGTCTTGCCGATCGCACGTTTGCTCGAATCTATCGCCCAGCCATGGCACTTGCTCGCACCGGGTGGAGATCGCTTTATTCAGGTGTGGGTTGCCGATGCCGCCGGCAATGTCTCTGAACCACAGCTTCTCCCGGTGACCTATGATCAGGACGTGGATGAACGCATCACCGCCAGTGGCGAGCCCTATGCCTACCGGGCGATTCCAGCGGCACCGGTCATATCAAACGATATGCAATACTTCACCTACATGCCAACTATCTTCCAGGGTCGAAATAGGGATAACATCGTGTTATCCGGGCGTTAATACCAGATTGCCTTCGCGCATATCATGTGCGCCTGGGGTTTCAGCCCCAGGCGCACATGACAAAACCCCACGCGGGAGCGATGGGCATAGCCAGCGCATCTGAGATTGACCACAAAGAACACGGAGGACACACTCCCCCCTCACCCCCGGCCATGGGTCCTCACCCTGTAGGGGCGCAGCGCGCTGCGGCCCTACAGGGTTGGAATGTGGGAGAAGGTTCCGGATGAGGGATATGCGCGGCCCTTCTTCCACAAGGAAGAAGGGCCGCACATGAGGGGTAGCAGACGTTCCGTCCGCTTATTTTTGCGACTCCAGCCACTCAATGCCACGCCGCGCATGCACATTGGATGGGTTGATATCGAGCACATTCAGCAGAGCTGTTTCCTGATCTTCCGGAGTATCAACCGCGCCACTTAACCAGAGCCAGCCCTGCTCATGACGTTCATCGGCTTCAATCACCTGCATCAGCAAGTTCAGGGCCTGCTCGCGGTCACCTTCACGCAGCGCCATCACCCCATCGTAGAGCCATTCCGCAACCTGTTCTTCCATCAGCAGTTCCCCATAGTGTTTGCTTGCGGCGGCTTAACGCGGCGTATGCACGGACATCACGCTATTTTGCTCAATCTGCTGCAAGCGCTGCCCAAACGACGCATTGGCCTGCTGAATATAGTTGCTGGCCTCTTGCAGGCGGACTGCTGCGCGATTGGCTGCTTCCACCGTAAAGTTGGTGTAATAATCCAGCAGATCATCCAGCGCCGCCATTTCCAACTCCAGACCCGTCAGATAATCTTGATATGCCACGCTCAGGCTCTCAGGTGGGGTCATCGATTGCATGGTAACATAGACCTGCTCGATGTCGGTACGCAACTGGCGTGCTGCCGCCACATGCGTCAAGGCACTGCCTGGTTTGCCGGTTGCGGTACGATATGTCTCCGTCGCTTCGCGGAGCTGCTGGCGCAGGGGCGTCATCGCACTCAGATACTGCACAATCTGGCTCTCGCGTAGCGCTGCTGGATAGGTATCCAGATGAGCCATCACGGCTGCCCCAACCGTTGGCGCTTGCTCTATCTCCGGCACAGCCACGGTCGGTACGGGTTGCGATAGCGCAACCATGGTAGCCATCTCCATCGCTTGCTGGTTTTGATACTGTGCGACATGAGTTTGTTGCTGCGCTGCTGCCAGCGTAAAGGCCTGGTGGATCACCAGCGAGAGAAAGAGCAACACCACCGGCACCGTCCACAGCAGCAGCCGTAGTTTACTGTTATCACGTCGTCCCTGGCGCCAGTTGGCCCACCAGGCATCACCTGTTTGCCGTGTTTTACGTTGTTTCTGCTTTGCCGGCGCAGCATCAATCTCAATATCCAGCAGTGGCGCAGGTTTGGGGCTGCCCTGCAACAGCTGCCGCTCTTCCAGCCAGATTAAGCCCTGACGCGCACGCTCATGGGTCGGGTTGAGCTTGAGCACCGAATGCAAACAAAACGCAATCTGGTGCGGGTCATCCAAGACGCCGCTGAGCCAGAGCCAGGCACTTTCGTTGTACGGGTCAAGCTGCACCGAACGTGTAAGCAGACCAGCCGCAATACGACGCTGACCGCCCCGTGCGGCTGCCACCCCACGCTGATACAGATGGATGGCTTCATCTTTATGGGAACGAATATCCGGTGCATCCGATGACGGTTGCACCGATCGAGATGGGTCAAGTGACCCCTGCGCTAACGAAATTTGTGGTGTTGCCATAATTTAGTGCTCCGGCAATAATGGGTTTATCGAACGTTGAACAAGGACAGGATCCTGGACCAGTTTGCGCCGGATAACATCCCAATACTCCGGACGCTCATACCCAATGCGCCAGATAGCAACGCCGGCCAGGTCCATACGTTGAACCAGATCTAATTTCGATTCCAATCCATCACTGGTCATAAACCAGACTTCGCGCATCCCCTCATCCGAGGGGTAACGAAACCAGCTTTCATCAACTCGACCGCTGCTGTTGCGCTGCATCAAGTTGACCGTCAAGTCTTCTTCATCAATCAGGTCTTCAATATCACCCCACGGTAACCCGCGAGCATTGCCTGTTGGCGGCCAATCATAGCCATAAAACGGAATACCAATAAAAATTTTGCTCGGGTCAACCTGCGTGCGGGCATACTCTGCTACCGACTGAACCCAATACAGTGGTGCGACGGGTCCAGGACCACCACCACGCCAGTGGTAATCATACGTCATAATCCGAAATCGGTCGACATGCTCACCCAGCACGGCCCAGTCTTGAAACCCACCCAGGCCGCCGTCATCACGATCTTTGGCATGCACGGCAACAGACAAGAGCTTGCTATGGGCATGCAAGGCCTGACTCAGCTCAATCATAAACGCCGAAAAGTCTTCACGTACGCTGATATCGAGACTCTCATAATCGATATCAATACCATCGTAATTGCGAGCCAACACTTCATCGACGATATTCTGTACATGGCGGGTACGGATTTGCGGGTCGGCCAGCACACCTACCACAATATCGTAGTTACCCACATTGTTGATTGTGGGAATAACCAGGATATTATGTTCGCGGGCAAGTTGCACCAGTTGATCATCACGCGTACCGTACAAACTGCCATTGTCACCAGTGGTATACCAGAATGGGCTAATCTCGTCCAGGACATCTTTATTGGCTTCAAACGATTCCCGCGCACCACCGCCAAAGTTGGGCGGCACCCAGGCAGCCACATACCGTCCGGTCTTCGGATGTGTCTGATCTGTCTGGGTTACGATCACTGGCTCATCGAGCAATGGTGTGTCTGTATCCACACCAACTGGTGCTGGCCCAGGCGGTACCCCCGGATTGACCGACACCGCTGGCGCTACCGGCCCAGGGTTGATCGAACCAGCCACTGGGGTAGCCGCTACGACGGTCGGGAAATCGGTCAGTGGATCTGCTGCACTGGCAGTTGCAGTTACCGTGCTCGTCATGGTGGGTATCAGCTCTTTAATCGAAGCCAGTTTTGGTTGCTGCTGGGCCTGCTGCAGGGTCTGATAAAGGAGCACGGCTGCCAGAGCAATTGCCGAAATATAAATTGCGGACAGGAGCAGGTTGCGAAACGCTAGCAGAAAGCTCATAACGGTTAGTACGCTCCAAGTTCTTCCAGGCGTTCATCACTAATGCCAAAGTGATGAGCGAGTTCGTGCAGCACCGTTCGACGAACCTCATCGCGTAATTTCCATTCAGCTGGAAAATCACGCTCTAATGGCTCTTGAAACAGGATGATGATCGATGGCATAGCAAAGTCGAACGATGTGCGCTCGGTCAACGGTATTCCCTCATACAATCCATACAGACTTTCGTGCTCGTCCATATGAACAGCCTGTAGTTGTTTGGGTGACGGTCGCTGCTCAATCAAAAACTCAACGTTTTCCAGATACGGTTCAAACCGGGCTGGTAACGTATCCAGGACCTGCACCACCAGTTGTTCAAAATCGTCTGTTGTCATACTGGCTTCTACCCCTTTTTCTATAAACGCTATTATAATGGCCTTATCTGCAACATGTCAAGACCGAACATGGCAATTGTCACATTCGCCGTATACTATTGGGCATCGTGCAAGATTTGTTCGGCACAGGCTTTACGAGTCCCGCAAAATATGCTATAACGCTCACAGACAGACAGAAGCACGCGTTGTCCTGTGTATGGACGAAAAGATGTGCAGGCAACCGCAACAGGGGCTGATCAAACCGATCAGTCCCCATGAGTTGTGTCCTTTTACTCAATGCTCACCGATATTGCCACCAGATTAAGCGCACTGCCGCAGATGACGACCCTGGCACGCTCGTTGCAAGCTGCCAGCGTGGCCCGGCCCGTTGCTCCCATGCAACGCGTTGCGCCGCTCTTGCCGTCGGCCCATGCCCCGCTGATGGCAGCACTGGCCCAGCATCCCGCACTGTCGTCGCCGGCGCTGCTCTATGTGGCCGAGCAACCCAACCAGGCAAGCCAGGTGTATGACGATGTGCGCCAGTGGCTGCCAGCCGAGCGCGTGTTGTTCTTCCCCGCGCTGACGCTGCCGCTGTACGAACCAGCGCCCC
>JAAURD010000341.1 GCA_012034075.1 Chloroflexaceae bacterium
CCAACATGCGACACATTGCGACATTTTGCGACACATTTCGCCGAAAATTGCCCCCCTCATCTCAATGTGCCCGCATCATACCCATTGTCAACTATCAACTATCAACTATCAACTATCAACTATTCAACTGTCCATTATCCATAACCCATCGTCCTATGCTACAATAGAGTTCGCGATCAGCGTCTGGTCGCAGAGCAAACAGCGTATCTCATGCACGAGGGAATCAATGGCTGAAGCGCAAAAACAGCAGCGGGTGCTCGCTATCGGCGCCCACCCCGACGATACCGAAGTAGGCTGCGGCGGCACCGTCGCCAAACTGGCCCAACAGGGCTGGGAAATCACCTATATCGTCTGTACCAACGGCAACAAAGGCAGTCACGACCCATCAATGGACATCTACCGCCTATCCGCCTTGCGCGAGCAAGAGCAGCAAGCCGCCGCCGCCGCCCTCGGCGTGCAGCGAGTAATCTTCCTGCGCTACAACGACGGCGAGCTCGAGCCAACACCCGCCCTGCGCCTCGAGCTTGCCCTCTATGTCCGCCACTTCAAACCGCACGCCGTCTATACCCACGACCCATGGCGACGCTATATGCTCCATCCCGACCATCGAGCCGTAGGGTTCGCCGTCATCGAAGGGCTGGTCAGCGCCCGCGATCATCTCTATCTGCCCGGCCTCGAACAAATTGGCTATCCCGTCTGGCGACCCGAATACCTCTATCTCTGGTCCGCCGACGATCCCGACTACACCGAAGATATTGGCGCTACGCTAGAGCTGAAGCTCGAAGCCCTAGCGCAACATCACAGCCAGATCGAAGCGGGCAGCACCTTCGTCGAACGCATGCGCCAGCGTTCACTCGACCAGGGGCAAAGCGCCGGGTTTGCCGCAGGCGAGGCATTTCGCCGCATTCGGCTCTAACCAGATGGCAAGGCAAGTCGCAGTGATACGCTCTCCCAGCAACCAATCCAGAACCCTATCCGTAACCCCTTGCCCAACAGAAAAACGCAACCATCAACCACACCAACCATGGAAGAAAAGAGCTTCCCAAGAAAAGGCAAATTGATGAACTATACCGTTGTTACCCTCAATGGCAAACATCAACGAGCATTGAGCAACGAAGAATTTAAAGTAATCTTGCAAACCGCCATCAAAAATGGCTGGCGACCATCGGCAAAGCATGTGCGTGGCGGTCAAATGCGGTTTGATCAGCCATTCGACGCACAAGAGGCCCGCGATCTGGCAGCCGCCCTGGAACGCGGCTTATCCGCAGCAGCCCGCTTTTCCCCAGCAGTTGTGGTCGCCGTTCTGGAAACCATCGGGGTTTTGCGCCATGGCGCCATTCGCTTTGAACATCATCCGTAGGTCTGTCGTAGCGGTTGGTTGTGTCTCTCACAATACCATCTCTGGTGTATAATAGAGATGCACAAGCAACGGGCTATGCACCGGGTGATACAACACAGGTAAAGGGAGCAAACGATGATCAAGCAATCGCTGTACTCGTCCAGAAAATCCACAATCCGCTCGCGGCGGCTGCCGCCAACCATCTTGATTGTAGCAGTGTTGCTACTGGGCCGCCTGACCGTGGGATCGCAGGCACAAAACGAAGTACGCTATTTTCCCGAAACCGGTCATACCCTACGCGGACTCTTCCTCTTTTATTGGGAAGGCTTTGGTGGGGTCGATATCTTTGGCTTTCCATTAACCGAAGAGTATATGGATAGTGAGAACGGTCAAGTCATCCAATATTTTGAGCGTGCTCGCTTTGAAATGACCCAGGTCGAAGACGAATATAACGTGGTGCAGGGCAACCTGGGCAGCGAAATCACCGCCGACCGCTCCTTTGAACCAGCCGACCCGGTCGAAACGACCGACGACCAACGCTATTTCCAGGAAACCCAGCAGGTCATACGCGGCGAATTTAAGCAATTCTGGGAGACCAACGGCGCCGAGTTTATCTTTGGCTATCCCATCAGCGGCGAACTGGAAGAAGAACTGGAAGATGGGCAGACCTATCGCATCCAGTATTTTGAGCGTGCGCGTTTTGAATATCATACCGATAAGCCCGAAGACGAACGCATTGTGCTCGGTGCGCTAGGGCGCTTGCTCGTGCCACCCGAATTAACCACGCCAGTTGAGCCGCCGCCAGATGCAGTGACGCCAACAACCGAGACCGGTGACCTGCCACCGCCCACAGACACCAGTGGAGCGCCACCGCCCACCAGTGCGCCCGTCGGTCCAGCGCCCGGCCCCAACTTTCAAGCCTCAGTCTCGCCCAATCTGGGCCGCCCAGGCACCGCCTTTGAGCTCACCGCCAATGGGTTTAGCCCTGGCGAATCAGTCAGCGTCTGGCTCACCGCACCCGACCTGTCCGTGGTTGATCTTGGTTTGCAAGTAACCGCCGATAGCAATGGCGAACTGCGCGACTCACGCGTGGTCATCCAGACCAGCGAAGCCTTTGGCGACGGACTCTGGTCCATCAGTGCCCAGGGTCTGCGCAGCAAGCACGAGTCAGTGGGCTTCTTTGTCATCAGCCGAACAGCACCGCTGCCCACCAGCACACCAGTGCCACCACCATCACGCCTACACCGGAGCCACCAACAATCACACCCACGCCCGAACCACCCGCCATCACGCCCACGCCCGAAATCACGACGACCGCAGTACCCACCGCGCAGGCCGGTGATGCCACACCGCCAGCCGCCAGCGCCCTGGTCGATCCCGAGGTCGGGCCACCCGGCACCACATTTCGCCTGGAAGCCAGCGGTTTTAATCCACGGGAAAAGATTGGCATCTGGCTGAGTGCGCCGATGGTACGCTGGTGCCGATTGAAACCCAGTACAAGGCCAATGACGATGGTTCCACCAGCGGTCAAAACGTCATCGCCGAAACCTTCGCCGACTATGGCGATGGCCTTTGGGGCTTTCATGCCCAGGGGATTGACAGCGGCCATGGCGTAGTCGGCTACTTCCGCATCGATAGCACCGCCGCACCAGTCGCCACCGCCACCACAACAGCCCAGCCAGGCGCCACCGCAACCGCCACCAGTGCGCCCGATAGCGGCGGCAGCACCAGCGACAACCAGCGTGCCACGCTCTGTCTGGAGACCGAGCCAGAGCCAACCGAGGGCGCCGTAGCCTGGATGGTCGACCCACGCCCACGTCAGAATACACGTGCCACCGTCTGCGCTCGCCTCATCGTCAATGGTGAGCGTCGCGCCCTGGAAGACGTCCTGGTCGATGTGCAGTACTCTGGTGGCACCGTGCGCTATGAGGGTTCGACCGGAGCCCAGGGCATCGTGCTCTTTAGCTTCAACATCTTGAATGCGCCGGTCAATCAGCCAGTGAATGTGCTGGCAATCTTTATCAATGCTGGCGCCCAGGCCAGCACATCGTTTGTACCGCAACCATAGCAAGGAGTGCTACCCTGACCAGAAGGTCACGCGCACGTAGCCCGTGGCCTCCTGGTCAGCATCGCCTCAAGAAAGAGACAGGAGGTTCGCATATGTTACGTCTGTTCTTATTCGTTCCATTGATCGCTTTTCTACTGATCGCTGCTGGCATCTCGCCAGTAGCAGCACACCGTGTGCCACCATTGCCACAAGCACCCAGTCCAACTGACAACGATCCCACCCAATCGGCCAGCCTACGACAGGCATTGGCCTACACCACCGGCCAAGCGTTTGTCCATAACACAGCCGCACGAGTGGAGCAGCCAGCAACGCCACAGAGCAAC
>JAAURD010000074.1 GCA_012034075.1 Chloroflexaceae bacterium
CGGCTCGCGCAACGATCTCCTGCGGCCCACTCGACCGTACGGCGGCGACGCGCGTTAACGACACTCTCGATTGCTTCAGGCGTGAATGCGCCCTCAACCGCCGGCTGGGCGACATAAAAGAGCGACGCACCATCCACACTCCAGGCGGGCGCCTGGAAGAAGCCCGGATCGGCGAGTTCAAGGCCCGGCTGGGAATCGCCCGGCGCAAACGTCGTCACTCGCCCGCCCTCGAAGCGACTGCCGCCGATGTGCAGGAGCAGCGCGGCGCTGTTGGGTTGCCAGGCGAAGAAGAGCGAATTCGGCGAAACACCGATCACATCGGCCTGGGCGGACCCGTCGGCGGGCACGACGGCGACGGCCAGTCCGCCGTTGCGCAAATTGCTGAGGAAGGAGAGGGAAGCGCCGTCGGGCGACCAGGCGGGGTCTTCATCGTCGGCTTCGGAATCGGTAATGCGGGTGACGCCGGTGCCATCGGCATTCATGATATAGATGTTGTAGGGACCATCGCGATCGGATTCAAAGGCGATGCGTGTGCCGTCGGGTGACCAGGTGGGGTTTTCATCACGGGCAGGGTGGTTGGTCAGGTTGGTCTGGCCGGAGCCATCCAGGTTCATGACGTAGATTTCGCGATTGCCGTCACGGTTGGACTGAAAGACAATGCGTTCGTCGCTGACGGGGTCGGGCGAGGGCGTTGGGTCGGGTGTGGGATCGTCGGAGCCGGGTGATTCGAGGATTTCACGTCCCAACAAGCCGAGCAGTACGTTATAGGGTGGCTGATTTTCGGGGTGCAGCTCAAAGCGGGCGCGTTCAAACCATTGGACGGTGTAGGTCTGGCCGTCGCTGAGCGTTTCTTCCATTTCATCACTCAGCGGGAGACCAAACAGGGCGAGGCTTTCTTCAGCGGAGATGCCTGCTTCGCCGTCGGTTTCGATGCCTTGCGAACGCCAGAGCGCGAGGATGTCACCACAGACGTTATGGTTGGTGTCGGCGAAAAACGCGCAGCCTTCGATAGGCTCGCTCTGGGGAAACGCAAACCAGTCGCGTCCATCGCGTTTGAGTAAATCATCACCGAGCCGACCAATGAGCACGTCATAGGGCGGTTGATTTTCGGGATGGAGTTCGAGGCGGTTGCGTTCAAACCATTGCACTTGCAGCGATTGACCTTCGATCACTTCTCCTTGCTGATCGGTAATGGGCAGGCCAAAGACGGTGAGCCCGCCATTTTGCTGCCAGAATTCGGCGATGCGACCGGTGATACAATAGGGGCTTTCGTTAAAGCAGATGGGCGCATCTTGCGCTTGAGCCGATGGCTGGGCGATACTCGAGAGTAGGATCACCGTGCTGCACAGGCCCAGGATAACCAGATTCAGGTAACGAGAGAGCATAGGAACCTCCTTGCTAGCGGTTGTTTGCTTCAGATTGATGCCAAATTGGGGATGCCGGGCAGGTGCCCGGATGGTGCCGAGTTGGGGTTGTTCACCGACCCGAACGAATGCCACTATACCAGAAGGTGTGAGGCTGTGCAAGCGGTCTCGTTTTGCGTGAAAGATAATCTGTCATGCAAGAGTGCCGAGCAACGGGCGGTATCTGGTAAACATGCGGTGGTGTCGTGGCTATGCGGAATATGGTGAGCCATCTGTCGGCGGCATGCGTTTTTTGTTGGGCCATAAAACGGGAAAAGGATCGCCTGAGTGGGCCTACAACTGAACATAAGACATTGCAATAGGTAGAGAGTGCGCTCCAACACTTGACGGAACAGGTTGCATGGAGTATAATATGTAAAATGACTATAACGTAAAAATAATTCTTCTTATTCAATGAAGGATTATTAAGGGCGAAGTTTATGTCGTTAGGGCAAAAAATTGGCAGACTGCGGCAGGAACGCGGTCTTACCCTCCAGGAGGTATCGGCCGGATCAGGGCTGACCCCATCGTTTTTAAGTCGCCTGGAGCGTGATAAAGTCAATATCTCGGTGGCTAACTTACGCAAGTTGGCACTCTTCTTCAATGTCCAAATGACCTACTTTTTTGAGGGGGAAGAGAATCAGCAGGCAGGTCAGTTGGTCCGCTCGTATGAGCGGGTGAAGCTGAGCCTGGAAGATGCACCGGTGCAGGTCTTTTCGCTTTTACCCGCTAATGGTGATATTGAGGCCCGTCTGATCGAAGCGAAACCGGGCAGTGGTCAACAAGGGTTTTCGGGCAAGGGCAACCAGATGGTGTATTTGCTCGACGGAACCCTGCGGTATCAACTGGGTGAAGAAGAATACGTGCTGGAAGCCGGTGATACCCTGTTTTACAATGATGATCTTGCTCATACATGGACAAATACCGGTGAAAACCTTGCCGTTATTTTAACGATCAATGCTGCGAACGGCAATATTGATCGTTGAGTAGCTCACGATTGTTTCCGGTCTTTCAAGGTAACTCACGCAGAGGTCAGGCTATGGTCTATCATACATAACGATGAACCCTTTACCACCAGATACAACAAAAGAATCTGAGCAGATACAAGCATCAACCGATCGGTCATCACTGTATCAATCGGGTGTTGCAGATGGAATTCGTCTGGCCGGGCTGTGCCAATCGTTCATTACCACGCTGATACCTTTCCCATTCAGGCGTATTTTGCGTTGGATGTGGATATTGTTGGCGTTGTGGGTTGTATCCTGGGCTTTCTGGGTTTCACAGACGGCACTTTTACCCTTCATTGTTGGGGCGATCCTCTCGTATCTGATGCTGCCGCTCATCAGCTTGCTTGAACGTTATGCCAATCTCACACGCTGGCTGGCTATTTTGATTGTCTATACAGTCGGCCTTGTTGTCCTCATTATTGCCTTGGTAACGATCATTCCCATGTTACTGCGGCAATTCAGTCAGCTCACGCAGATTTTTCCTGATCTCCCAGGCATTATTGAGGAGCAAACCGAGGTTTTGGCTGATTGGTATGAAGGGGCGTCAAAAGATATTCCTGAAGAAGTTCGGATGCCTCTTGAAACAGCCGTGATGAATGCGATTAACCAGATATTTGTGAGCCTTGAAGAGAACCTGATGGGGTATGTACAGGGTGGTATCTCGTTTGCGATCAATACGCTGTTTCAGCTGATCAACACAGTGGGTTTTCTGCTGGGTTTCTTTATTGTGCCGATCTGGATGTTCTATGTGATGTATGATTCACGCAAAGGCGAATATGCGCTTGACCGCATGATGCCAACATGGCTGCGCCGCGATTTCTGGGCTATTTTGCGGATTATTCATCATACCATCAGCAATTATTTCCGGGGCCAATTTCTGCTCGGTGTTGTGGTGGCAGTCGGTGTGTGGGTCGGCCTTATCGGGTTAAACATGGCAGGATTCAAGGTTGAGTTTACCCTTCTGCTGGCTGTTTTTGCCGGTATCTGCGAGCTTATCCCGTATATCGGGCCGATACTGGGTGCGGTTCCAGCGGTTGCCGTTGGTTTTGTTGACTCGCCGACCACTGCGATAGCGGTCGCGGTTCTCTTTCTGATTGTGCAGTTACTGGAGAATAATTTTCTGGTACCACGCATTCAGGGCGATAGCGTGGGCTTGCATCCGGCGGTCTTGATGGTCATGATGGTGGTGTGTAGTAGTGCGCTGGGGTTGGTTGGTATTATCCTGGCGGCTCCGATTTCGGCGGTGGCACGGGACATTTTCCTTTATGTGCATGGACGGTTAAGTGAACCACCACGCCAATCCGGTGTGCTTCCCTGGGAATGGTCGCAGGCTGAAGAACAAGAATCGGCTGAGCCCGATGAGTCAGTCTCTGTGGGCGATACTGCGTCATCTGTGGGCAGTTAATCTGCTGCTCACGCACGCCGATTGTCCTAACGAAGATGCGCATTGCGTATGGTACAATAGCCATCATGGAGCAGAAAACGAAGCTCTATCGGTACGCTGAAAGACAGCAGGAAACGAAGAACAACCAAAGGAGAATGAGTCTATGAAACACAAGGGTTCGCTGGTAACCAGAGCTTTGCTTTTGTTTCTGGCACTGGGGTCGCTGGTCTTTGTGATGCCAATCAGCACGACGCAGGCCCAGAATCAGGTATCGAATGCAACGTTGGGCATTACTCCCGGCAGAGTGACCCAAAACAACACGATTACGATGTTCCTCAATGGATTTTTTCCGAATGAGTCGGTGACGGTCTGGCAGACATTTCCCGATCTATCGGTCGAGATGATTACCGATGTGAGTGTTGATGGCGCTGGCAATAATGACCTTTCGCTGTTTCTTGATGCGTCGTTGCCCACTGGTCGCCATTATTTTAGCGCACGGGGGAACTTTAGCGGTTTTGTAGCGATCGGTTTTGTTGATTTGCTCCCTCGTGATGCAGCAATTGCCAGTCGCGTTAGTGTCGAGATAGCGTTTGTTGATGGCGATATCGTTGTCTTTGGGTCGGGGTTTGAACCACGCGAAACCGTATCGATGTGGGTTAATATGCCGGACGAGTCGGTACGTAACTTCGGCCGTAGCCGGACCGATAAGATGGGTGATCTGGAATATGAACGGAAGCTAGATCCGCAATATGGCCCTGGCCTGTATACGTTGGTGGCCCAGGGTAATACAAGTGGGCTGACTGGCCTGGCTGTATTTGAACTCGTGGAGCGATAAGCTTAGGAGGACGCAGAACCGTGTGGTATCGCTATCGTCTGTTGGATAGGACCACACGGTTTTGGTGTTTTTGTTATCCCATTCGCCACAACCAGTGAAACGACCATTGTGCCAGTTCAAAGCTACCCTCTGAGTCATCAACGACTTTCGGTTCTTCGGTTTTCGGTTCTTCGGTGAGTGTTTCTGGTGGAAAAACACTTTGTTGTTGCGCTACTTCATTGATAAAGAGCGTACCCGCAGCATCACTATCGAGTGCCTGTGCAAACAGATACCCTTGACCATATTCACACCCCATACCTTGTAACTGGACGAGATGTTCAATGGTTTCAACACCTTCGGCCACGACATCAATGTTCAAGGCATGAGCGAGCAGGATGATGGCTTTGACAATGGCAATGCTTTCGGAGTCCGGGTCCATTGTGCCAACAAATGAGCGGTCGATTTTGAGCATCTGGATGGGAAACTGGTTGAGGTATTGCAGCGATGAAAAACCGGTACCAAAGTCATCAACACACATGTGAATCCCCATAGCACGTAATTGACGCATGGTCTCAATGGTTGCTTCAGCATCTTGCATTGCCACACTTTCGGTGATTTCGAGCTTTAAACATGTCGGATCGAGGCCAGTCTCATCGAGTACTTTTCGCACTCGTTTGATCAAATCTGGCTGCATGACCTCTTTACCGGAGAGGTTGACATTGACCGTTAATGCCGAATCGGATTGGGTTTGCTCTTGCCAGTGGCGCAACTGGCGGCAGGCTTCATACAACACCCACTGACCCAGCAAGATAATCATCCCGGTCTCTTCGGCAATAGGGATAAACTCATCTGGCGCAATAAAGCCGCGTTGGGGATGTTGCCAACGTATGAGGGCTTCAAAACCCGCCAATCGCCCCGTCTCAAGATCGACGATGGGTTGATACCAGAGGCAAAACTCATGCTGCTCAATGGCTCGGCGGATTTCGGTCACAATCTGCAATCGGCGCATGGCCCGCTCGTGCAAGGTGGGGTTAAAGACGGCATGCCGGCTCGGCCCAGTTCTTTGGCGCGATACATGGCAATATCGGCATCACGGAGTAATTCGGAAGGATTGCGGTAATTGGCGTTGCTTAAGGCAATGCCAATACTGGCTGAAACCACAATATGATGTTCTTCAATGGCAAACCCTTTGCCCAGGGCACGTTGAATGGCATCGGCAGCGCGGGTGGCATCACTGACATCGACAATGCGATCCAGGAGGATGGTAAATTCATCGCCACCAAAGCGAGCCAGGGTATCTTGGGATCCCAGGCAGTGTTGCATTCGGTTGACAATCTGCTGTAGCAGCTGATCTCCCACGAGATGCCCCAGACTATCATTGATGAGGCTAAAGCGATCGATATCAAGCAAGATGACGGCAAAACGATAGGTTGCTTCTTGCTGAATCTGGGCAATTGCCTGCTGGAGCACATGGTCAAAATAGGTACGATTGGGCAGGCCGGTGAGGCCATCATGCCAGGCATGATACTGTAACAGCGCTTCATAGTCTTTTCGTGCGGTAATATCGCTCTGCGAACCAGCGAGTCGCGTTGGCTGCCCGTCATCGCCATGGACGGCAATGCCGCGACAGAGCATCCAGCGGTAGCTGCCGTCGCGGTGACGGATGCGATATTCGTGTTTAAAGTGCGGCGTATCGCCATAGAGATGGTTGGTAATGCGATAATCCAGTTCGGCATAATCGTCGGGGTGGACGCGGCGAAACCATTCGGCTGGACGGGTGCTGATTTCGTGCTCGGCATAGCCCAGAATAGCTTTCCAGCGTGGTGAGAAATAGATGCGGTTGGTGCGCACGTCCCAATCCCAGAGTCCATCATTTGCGCCACGCACTGCCAGGGCATAGCGTTCTTCGCTCTGCTGCAGGGCACGTTCTGATCGTTTGCGTGCGGTAATATCTTGTTTGATAGCAACAAAATGGGAGATATGGCCGCTATCATTATGAACAGGGGTGATAGTCATATCTTCAATATAGAGATGACCGTGCTTGTGTCGGTTGGTAATTTCGCCATGCCAGACTCGACCGCTGGTAATGGTTTGCCACAATGTCTTATAGAAGGCGGCGTCGTGAATATTCGATTTGAGCAGGTTTGAATGACGACCAATTGCTTCTTTGTCGGTGTAGCCGGTGAGTTGGGTAAAGGCATGATTGACCCAGATAATGTTTCCCCGGTTATCTGTAATGACCACGCCATTGGCGGCTGCCTGCAATGCGGTGGAGAGGAGGAGCAATTGCTGTTCGGCCTGTTTTGAGTTGGTAATATCGGTGCCAATACCACCTACGGCATAGAGTCGTCCGTGTGAGTCGTAAATTGGGAATTTGGTGACGAGCTGGGCATAGACTCGATCACCAGAAGGCATCAGGCGTTCAAACGAGATGGGTTTGCCGGTTTCGATCACCTGCTGATCATAGCGTTGCACCGTCATGGCAATTTCGGAGTCAAACAGTTCGGCTTGAGTCTTGCCGATAATCTCTTCGGGGGGACGGTTCAGGCCACGGGCAACCGTCTGGTTGACCAGAATATAGCGTCCTTCGGTATCACGGACGGAAATAGCCGATGGAGCATGATCAATCACACTTTGGAGCAGGCTCTGGCTTTTGAGCAGGGCTGCTTCCATGGTGTTCTGGGGGGTCATATCGCGCACAATACCAGCGACAGCGGCAGGTTGACCGTCGCGATTGGGAATCGTCATTGCGGAAAATTGACCAACAAAGGTCGTGCCATCTTTACGACAATAGGTCATAGCAGCACACCAGGAGCCGTGCTGTAACACCCGATTGAGCGTCTGCTGGAATGAAAGGGACCATTCATTGAGTGGCGATTCGGCATAAAGCTGCTGAAGGTTCATTCCCAAGAGCGAACCATTATAGCCCATCATCGTGCGGTACGCCGGGTTGGCATAAGTAATTGTGCCATCCAATGATGCAACGCCAATACCGTCGGGGGCATGCTCAACCAGGGTGAAGAAGGTTTTCAGCCGTTCTTCGGCCTGTTTGCGGGTTGAGATATCGCGTATGGTGGCGATAATACAGACCTGTTGCTGCAATGTCATCCGTCGCAACGACACTTCAACATCAAAGATAGTGTTGTCGAGAGGACGTCGCGCTTTCCACTCAAAGCACAATTCTTCGCCAGCGATCACACGATGCCACCGTTCGGGAAGCTCATCCAGGGGGTTGTCGGGACTAGAGTAATCATCGAGGATTGAGAATGTCAGTGCTTGTTCACGGTCTACACGATACATATCGAGCATCTTGTCGTTGACATCGAGGACACGACCATCGAGAGCATGCACGAAGATGGCATCATAGACACTATTGAGAATAACCCGTAAATCGGCTTCGATCCCTTTTAGCTGTGCTATTTGCTGTTCTAATTCAGCGATACGTTGGCGTTGTGCAGCATGTTCCTCCTTGATTTGTGCAATCAGGATAGCATCATCGCTCATATCATCCCTCCTGCCCTGGTTGTCCACATCCATCAATGAATGTAACCATGTTTACTGATAAAAAATCGATATAGACATACCACCTGTCAAACCGACAAGCGTTTCATCGATAAGGGTGTCCAGGTATTGTACGATCCGGTTACCATAACAGAGTGTGTTTCAACACGTTTTCTCCTTGTATGAAACACTGGTCCCCCTCGCCTGATTCGCCCAATCAGACGTGAGGTGTGAAGCAATTATAACACTTCTTGGCAAGAAACATCTACGTTCCCAAGGATCCCTTGACATAGGACTGGCTCTACAACGGAAGCATGGAGGCCACCCGCGGTGCGGGAGAAAAATGATGCTACAAAGGGGTTATTTGGTAGGGTATAACCGAAATCAGGCGCAGGAATCAATATGCGTTGTCTTGTTTTCCCGTAAGTGTATCAATAGCAGTGCGTACAATAATCTTAATATCGAACAATAATGACCAGTTTTCGATATAATACAATCATAGCGAGTGCGTTCTTCGATGCTGGTATCACCACGCAGGCCGTTGATCTGGGCCCAGCCGGTAATGCCCGATTTTTCTTTATGGCGGCGCATATAACGCGGGATCTGCTGACTAAAATGCTCAACCCACTTCGGTTGCTCTGGACGTGGGCCGACAATGCTCATTTCGCCGAGCAGCACATTGATAAATTGCGGCAATTCATCCAGTGAATAGCGCCGCAAGAACTGCCCCAGGCGCGTCACGCGTGGATCATTGGCGACCGTCCAGCCGGGCCCGGTCGATTCGGCATCGGTACGCATCGTGCGGAACTTGATCATAGCAAAGGGCTTGCCATCCATACCAACACGCTCTTGTAAAAAGAAGGCCGGTCCGGGTGAGTCGAGTTTTACCAGCAACGCCAACAACAACATCAATGGCGATGTCAGGACGAGAATGATGATCGAAAAGGCAAGGTCCAGGATTCGTTTGAGGAGGCGATTCATCGGGTTATCTAGCGCCGCATTCTTGACACTAATCAAGGGCAGGCCATTCAGGTCGCCTATCGATACTTCATTGTTGGTAATGAGATGGAACATATCGGGGTAAATTTTAATGGACACCAGTTCATCTTCTGCCAGGGTCACAATGCGCATTAGTTCTTCGTGGGAGCGTTTTGACAGGGCAACCAGGACCTCGTCAACCTGGGTAATGCGTACCACACGTTTCAACTGATCAGTACGGCCCAGCACCGGTAGGCCATCGATGATGGTTGCGACCGGGTGAATATCAGAGAGAAAGCCCTGGACTTGATAGCCCAGTTCAGGCGTATTGCGAATGGTGCGCCAGACGGCAAGCCCCTGTTCACGCGCACCAACAATCAAGGCACGGCGGGCATCGATACCACGGCTGCGTAAAGCAAAGACCAGACTGCGGTGGAGTAAACGCAAGGTAATGGTCATCACTATGGCAGCCGTCCAACCAAATGCCAGGATCGCGCCAGTCCAGGGCACCTGCTCATACCCAGCCTCGCTGAGGATGGTACTGAGCACCAGCACCAGCACGATGGCCAGTGAAATAGCGGTAAACACTTTATAGGCTTCGTCAATGCGCGAGGCACCCCGGCGCAAGTGGTAAAGACCACTCACACTAAATGCCAAGATAAAGGCACTATTGGCAAGAAACACAAACAGCAAGATATGCAGCGGATTATCAGGCAACTGCATCCCACTATTGATAATATGCTCAATGTTGAGAAGATAGACCAGGCCAAACGATGCATTGATCGCCAAGGCATCGCATCCCATCAAAGCAAGGGTCAGGATGATATGCCAGGTACGAATCGATGCATGACGTAGGCGCTGGGTCAGAACGGCATTGTCCTTAGAACGACCGGCTGATGCGGCCGGTGTCGGTGGGGCGGAAGAAATTAGAGCCAAGCGCTAACAACTCCTTGCACGTAATACCGATTTCAATCAGTGTATTTACTGGCGGCATGGTTGTTGCTGCAATATGTTTGCGATGAAAAATACGCATTGCAGCATAAAATGCTCGGATCGACTGTTTGGCAACACGGCTACTCGATGCACGTTTGTAATGAATCAATGAGATAGTTGGATAATAGACAATGCGCCAGCCATATTGTTTGATGCGATAGGCCCAATCAAGGTCCTCACCATACATAAAAAAGCGCTCATCAAGTAAGCCAACTTCGCGAATAACACTGGCCCGCAGCATCATACATGCGCCAACGACGGAGTCAACATCGGTTTCGCTATCGGGATCGAGATAGGTCATATTGTAGCGACCAAAACGCCGATGGTGTGGAAAGAGCCGCGAAAGACCGACCATGCGATAGAGCGCCACTTCGGGCGTTGGAAATGAGCGCCGACAAGCCAGATCGAGCGATCCATCTGGTAACAGCACCTTTGGCCCAACCACGCCCACGTCATCATGGGCTTCCAAATAGGCTACCAGGGCATCAAGCGTCCCTGCTGGTACAATCGTATCATTGTTGAGCAGCACAATATAGTCTGGTTCAGGTTCTGGATCGTCATTGCTGTTCTGCCATGGTCGCAGCAATCGCCGTAATGCTAGATTATTGCCATAGGCAAAACCACCGTTGGATGGACTGACGATCACATGCACCTGTGGAAAATGCTGTTGCACCAGAGCAACACTGTCATCCTGCGATGCATTATCGACGACCCACACCTGTACAGTGCAGCGATGCGGAGATGCGAAGATCGACTTCAGACAATCGATCAACAGGTCAGCACGATTATAGTTCAAAATGATGATAGCAAGGACAGGCATGGTCCTCCAGACTCCCAGGACACCATGATCATTATACTACTACAGGCTACCATAGCGTTACACCACCCAACAATGCCAGGCAGTTCTGCTGCCGGCCACACATAATCCAAGGGCATGATGCTGTGCTGTGCTTGATATAAAGACGTTTCACCGAGATGAGAGTTCCGTTGCGCCGGTTGGGAGGGCATCTTTTTGGGAAGGCAAGCGCTGTTCACCTGAGATTCACCACCAAGAACACGAAAGACACAAAGGTTGCACTAAGGACGATGTGTCCCTGAGAAGGCAAAAAGAGCACACCAGTAGTACTGGTGTGCTTAGCGGGGGGCGGGAGGGATATGTCCAGAAAGAGCGCTTACTGTGGGGGCAGAATGACATCTGGTGGGAGCACCTGGGGATAATTGATCTTAGCTTCAATGGCCCACTGGAACCAGTCATGCACCAGTGTTCCTGAGAGCAAGAGACCAATTGCTCCGGTAACCCCACAGAGCCAGGCAAACCAGTAAGCCCAGAGGTGAATACTATACGCATTGGCGTTAAAGCCCATCACCCAGCGCCACAACAGCTGTGCTCGTTCTGTGCCTGTGCCAGGCGCTTCAATCTCTTCAATCTCTTCGTGGGCACCATACTTCTCAGTAGCCCAGATAGTTGCGCCATGCATGGAGAGCAACAGGGTCGAACCGAGCAAGAAGAAGATCGAGAGCATATGGAATGGGTTGTAATAAAAGTTTCCATAGCGCACGCTGACATTATTAGTCCAATCGAGCAACGCCTTGATGCCATGAGGACAGGCTTCAGCCCATGATCCCATAATCACTGGACGAATGAAGTAAATCACAAAATACAGAGCCAATGCACCAATGTAACCGAAGGCGAGATACGGCTTGAGGCCGAGTGCAGTGGCGCGGGTCCACAGACGGACCGTCCAGGCCAGCATCGAGATCGTCAAGAAGAAGGTCGCGATCAGCCACCAGCCGCCTTCTTCCAGGGGCGGCCAGCTCAAACCATACGATGACGGTGGTGGGTCGAGCTGCAATACCACAAAATACTTGACGAAGGCAACCGGGTTATAGCCTACCTGAGATGCCATAGTGAGCAACCAGATAAACAAAAAGATGCCACCCGAAGCAAATGCAATCGTACCCCACAAACCGAGATAGAGCGGCCCGATTTGATTTTCACCAAAGAACGTTAATACTTTGCCAATGAAGCCCTTTTCAATAAAGAGCGGACCACCCCAGCGACCATTGACGCCACCAATATTCAGGTCGGTGGTTGGACGTTCGGGTGGCAGTCGAAACTCTTTGGTTGACATAACTGCTCCTCCTTCTGTTACACATTATTCCAGAACGGAAAGGCATTCCAGAAATTCCAGAATGACACCCAGTCCTGAACGAGCCAGCCCGAGAAAAGAATACACAGATTGGCCGAAAGAATACCACCAGCAGCAATTAATGTAGCAAGCCGATGGATTCCATCTTCACCAATGGAATACCCCACCGAGTCACGCCAGAACGTAGCGAGATTTTCTACCACATCCGGGTTACGGCTCTGTGCTGCGCTGAGAATAGCTGAACCATGCATCGCCAGCAATAAGGTAGAGGTAAACAACCCCGTAATACCAATGGCATGGAACGGATTATAAAAGAAGTTATTATACCGATACCCAAAGTTGGAGATCCAATCGAGATGGGGCATCACACCAAGGGTAAACCCCTCGTGCCACTGACCCATGGCGATTGGTCGGAGCCATTGGAGCGTCACCCATGCGGAAAAGACGACACCAAACGAGGCCGGCACGTGGTAGCCAATTTCGAGCTTGCTACAGATATCGGCCTGACGCATCATCCAAGCAAAAAACGCAATCGTGGCAAAAATCATGGTCATTTGCCAGTCAAAGCCCGGTGCTCCAGCCGGTACAAATGCCAGACCAACCTCGGCAGGTGGGGGTTCCAGCCGCCCAGCAAAAAAGTTTTGTGGGTAACTATAGGGTCCATTCAGAATGGTCGCGTTGACGTAAAATGCGGTGCCAATCAAGATACCGATCACGGTAATCAAGCCCCACAAGCCAACGTAGAATGGCCCTACCCAGAAATCAAGAACATCAATGCCGGTCAATCTGCCCAGTAACGTCTTGCCAGGTTTTCGGAAATCGGCTTCAATTTCCTCCATGGTGCGTCCACCCTGCACCCGGGTCTGTCGACTGCCCGAGACAACAACCGCACCCATAACACTACCCCTTCCAGGCGCTTGAAAGCGCATCGCTTATCGAAAGAGAACCATCGTAGGAGATATCATCATCTTTTTTGACCGCTGGTTTCATCCGGGTCAAATTGCATAAAAGATAAAAAATCTTCGTTCTGAGGAAAGTATAGTACATGGCCGTTATATTGTCAAGCCATGAGTATGATATGACATGCTACCGGCTGTGTCGTTGCTTTTTATGGGTAACCAACCCATGTCATACCAAATTCGGCTGATCCCGTTCTTTGTTGAGCAGCGTGTTGTTGCAGCGCCACGCAAGCAAGAGCTCCTGGCGCAAGAGGCAGCTGAATTTGGTATGAGCAGGGAACATCGTTCCGTCCGTCAGTGAGTATCAGGCTTTGACGGTAAGGTATTGAATGCTGAACAGGTGACATTCATCGGTCCAGACCTGTTCAACGATCAATCCGGCGGAAGCGGCGAGAGCGGTAAATTCATCAACCGTGTACTTGTAGGAGCACTCGGTCCAGATAGTCTCGCCCACCTGGAAGGGTATCTCGTGTTCGCCCAGGTGTATTTGCTGGCAGCCAAGACTGGCAATGTGCATCTCGACTCGGCCATAGTGCGGGTTGTAGGGCGCGTAGTGGTGAAAATGATCCAGGTTGAAGTTTGCGCCTAGCTCACGGTTGATGCGTGTGAGCAGGTTCAGATTGAACGCCGCCGTTATGCCGCGCTGGTCGTTATAGGCCCGGTGCAAGATCTGCGGGTCTTTCTTCAGATCCAGGCCAAGCAGCAGGCCACCGCCCGGCCCAGCCACCAGGGCAATCTCTTGCAGCAGTTGGGCCGCCTCGTTGGGATGGTAATTGCCGAGCGTGGAGCCGGGAAAGTAGACGCACCGACGGTCGATGGGTGTATGAGCTTCTGGCACCTCCAGATGCGCTGTGTAGTCGGCACAGACCGGCAGAATCTCCATGTTGGGATAGTCTTCGGCCAGCGTGGCCGCAATCTTCAGCAGATAGTCACGCGAGATATCGACTGGCACATAGGCGGCCGGGTTTTGCAGCGCGTTGAGCAGCAGGCGGGATTTGACGCTGCTACCGCTGCCATATTCGATGATCATACTCTGTTCACCGATGAAAGCGGCCATTTCGTCTACGTGCAACCGCATAACCGACAGTTCGGTGCGTGTTGGGTAGTATTCGGGTAATTCGCAAATATGATCAAATAACTCCGAACCACGCTTGTCGTACAGAAACTTGCTCGGCAGCGTCTTCTGAGGTTGTTGCAGCCCGGCGATAACTTCTTCACGGAAGTGATCGACCGTCGGGGTCAGGTCGTGAATACGTAGACGAGCCAGATTTGTTGATGACAGAGTCGCTTGAGAATGTTTCATAGCTATGCCTCCTTCGCCAGGCGAATGCCCATAAATTGCCAGCGCATATCGGGGTAGAAGAAGTTGCGATAGGTGCGACGGATATGCGACCGCGACGTGGAACACGCCCCGCCCCGCATGACCATCTGGTTGCACATAAACTTGCCATTGTATTCGCCAACGGCACCAGGCAGCGGTTGGTAGCCAGGGTAGGGCAGATAGGCACTCTGGGTCCACTCCCACACATCGCCAAACATCTGGTGCAGTTGACCCGGTTGGGCATCGGGTGAGAGGGCCATCGGGTGGAACTGCCCTTGATCGACAAAGACGCCATCGATTGGTACATTGGCTGCGGCAACCTCCCACTCGGCCTCGGTGGGAAGGCGTGCTCCGGCCCATCGTGCATATGCCTGGGCTTCATAGGAGCTCACGTGGCAAACGGGCTGGGACGGGTCGAGTTCGCGCAGACCACCAAGGGTCATCTCATACCAGCGCCCATCGATCTGTTCCCAATAGAACGGGGCATTCCAGCCTCTATCTTGCACGGTTGCCAGGCCATCAGAGAGCCACAACTCGTGGCGTTGGTAGCCCTCGTCCTCCATAAATGCCAGGTATTCGCCGTTCGTCACCGGGCGCGAAGCAAGCTGGAACGCCGGGATAAGCTGGCGGTGCTGCGGAAACTCGTTGTCGTAGCCAAAGCCCTCGCCGGTGTGACCAATCTGGTAGATATCTTCGGGAAAGGTGATCCATTCTAGCTGCGGTGGGTTGGCCGCCGGGGTATGCACCAGTTCGCGGTAGGCGGGACGCAGCGGGTTCACCGAGAAGACGTGCTTCAGATCGGTGACCATCAATTCCTGGTGCTGCTGTTCGTGGTGCAGCCCAAGCACCATAATCGGTGTCCATTCCTCCAACTGCGCCGTGCTTGCCCGATCCAGACAATCTTGCACGTGTTGATCGACATGCTGGCGATACTGGTAGGTTTCGGCAACCGTTGGGGCGCGAAATCAGGCCGCGCTTTGGGCGGCAGTGGCGTTCACCCAACGTAATATAGTAGGAATTGAAGAGATAGGCATAAGCTGGGTGCAACGGCTGATAGTTGGGCATGGCCTCGGTCAGGAACAGCGTTTCAAAGAACCAGGTCACATGGGCCAGATGCCATTTTGCCGGGCTGACATCGGCCATTGACTGAATAACATAGTCCTCAGTTTCGAGCGGCTCGCACAACTGCTCAGTAAACGTGCGCACCTGCTGATACTGAACCATGAGGTCATCCTTTGATGGGGTCAACCCGTTGAGGGTCAATCCGGGTATATTCGTCGGACAGTTCTGGACAAGGGTCGTCATGGATAGAATCCTCCTTGTAACTTTCACCAGATTCTCTACACAAGAGGCAAAGAAGTGAGCTCTACTCCGGTGATACTACAGCTTTTGGCAAAAGGGAATCATGGTGTATGCTCACTGAAACAACCTTACGCGATTATCCAGAACTCGTCAAGGTCCTCACAGGGTTGCCAGCATATTGCATTAGCACAACAACATACAACAGACATCGTGCATAAAGAAAGAAGCGCGATAACCAGTCAGGTCATCGCGCTCTGTTCAAACGAGGATGAGCATGAATATGATTCGCGCACACCGATTTTAGCTTGAGACAATCATACCATAATTACCATCTTCACGGCGATACACCACGGCGATATTGGATGTATCGGCATCACGAAACACAAAAAAGCTGTGACCAAGCAACTCCATCTGCTCAATGGCCTCATCACTGAACATCGGTTTGACGGCAAATTCTTTGACCCGTACAATCCGACGAAAACCATTTGTCGCGATAGTTTCTTCTTCTGGCAGTGATTCTATTGTCTCAGCGTCAATCACTTGATTATCTTTGCGGCGTAATCGGCCACGACGCCAGTGTTTCTCTTTATAGCGTTTAATCTGCCGCTGCAGCACATCGAGCACAACATCGACCGTACTATATAAATCAGGGCCATGCTGGTCAGCACGCAAGATAATGCCATGTTGACCAAACAGAGTCACCTGAAGCCGTTGCACCTCGCCTTTGTTGAGCCGCTGCTCATGCGATATCTCGACTTTGGCTTGCTCAATCCCGTCCATATAACGTTCTAGACGACTGAGCTTCCCTTCGATGTACGTCCGCTGTTTTTCAGATAATTTGCCGTTTCGATGGGTAAACATCAATTCCATGGTGATCCTCCAGACCACTTTTACTTGTTATTCCCAGGGAGACAGTGCTTTTCCATGGCACTGTCACTTCTGACGGCGGTGGGGACCGCAACATAAATACACAAAGGCCCCAAACCAGGGATAAACCTGAGGGGCCTGAAAGATACTTCCTGCTTATCGTGCCCCACAGCACCGTGGGCAATGTCAGAGACAATGTAGACTTATTAAAAATAGTATAGCATGCTCTGCACAGAAATGCAATGGAGTTGACAGTGGTTCAAGCCATATGATACAATTTTCAATAATAAAACATGTAGGAGACAATGGTTGATGCGCATGGTCATCTTTCGGGTTCCGCTCCGCGTTGCGCTCTGGGTCAGTTGTATGCTGGTATGTACCGGCTGTATGGCAGCATTGCAGTCCAATGGGTCTGTCAATTCCGATCCATCGGTCAATGTTGGTGACCCCGCTGTTCGGCAAGAGACATTGATTGAAGGCTCTCAGGCTCTCACCGATACGATAGCTGCTGAAAACAATCCTGCCGGTGGTCCGATCACCAATCCATTATCAACAACGGTTATGACTGACACCGCAGCGATATCGCCCGAAAGCGTGCCCGATGTTGCTGTGCCACTGCCTATCCCCGAATCAACGGTGCCGGAGTCACCTTTATCGGGTGATCAGCCGGTAGCAGTTGCTCCAACCGCCATGGGGACGGCGGTAGCACCAGAACCAACCCCACCATCGGCTCCATTTGCTCCGCAACCACCTGCGGCCGAGGTCATTGAACCACCCCCATTGCCACAGATCTCACACGAAGAACGATGGCGCAAACAACAAGTCAATCGTGAGATCTTTGGGTTCGATAAACCCTATACCACACGTGGCAGCGAACTCTGGTGGTACGATCCGGTTCAGCAGCAACATGTCATTCTCGGCAGTTTTTCCGGCGATTTTGTCGCTCAAGCACGTTTTGTCGTATTAGGGCAAGGCATGGAGGCGTTAGAGGTGCCCTATCGGGTCAATCAGAGTTATGGTCTCACATCTATTTCATCCGTACTGCTAGAGCGGATCCATGCGGCGGGCTATGATGAATGGATCGAAACCTATATCTTTGTCACACCCAATGTTCAACCACTGTAATGTTCGGCCGCTTTTAGTGATATAATAAGCGGGTATACTGGTTTGTTGTAAAGAGAAAGGGTGGCGGATTTGAGCAGCCGTTATTTGAATATGATTCGTGGACAACAACAACGTGGCGGTTTTCAGTTTACCGCCCGCTCAGTGCTGCCCATTATTGCCGTTATTACTATGTGTGGTTCGGCGGTTCATTGGTGGGAAGTGCAGAGCCAGCTCACCGACAACGTTATTATGGCGGTTGCCTTTACGGCGATTATGGTACTGGCACCACCGGTGCTGGTGTCGTTTCTGATTCCCTGGTCGCCAGGTGGTATGTTGCTGCAAAAGATTCATGCGCGTACCTGGGGTTATGTCGTGGTCATTATCGCAGCGCTCTATCTACTCTACTACTCGTTTGAGATTCAGTATAGCTGGTGGGCTTCGCAACCCGTGGTTGCCGATACCGGGCTGATCTGGCAGCAGGTGTTGATTGGGATCATCGGTTTTATCATCATTCCTGCGTTGCTCTGTACACCGGTCAATTCTGAAGACCTGGTGGAGCACGTCAAGCAAGCGCATCTGGTGAAGCGCTATGAAATGCAAACCCAGGCCGATATTGCCATTTTGCGCAATACCCTGCTGCGTGCGCAAGAAAAAGCGTTGGTTGGGTTTGCCAACCTGACCGCCGAAGAACGTTCTGAACTCGCAATGACCATGCAGGGCCTGGTAAAAGGCATCGATAAGACGCTCAAAGAAGTGGGGCACAGCGTGAAGACCGTCAGCGGTGCGACCATTCCGTTCAAGAGCCTTGACGACAACGAAGAGATTCGTGGGTATCTTGATTATATCCACGAGACATTGACCTATAACTCACTCCCTGCCGATCAAGCACAATCACGGCGTCACATTGCGCAGTATGATGATGATGATCCTGCTGATGTGCCTCGCCGTCAACGGCCTGCCCGACGTACCGACGATGCGTATCAGTACGACGAACCTGTGGCTGGGTATGACGATTATGATGAGGAACCACCAATGCGTTCACGGTCACCACGCCAGCTTCGGGGCTAGATGCCTGGCAAACACTGGCTGATCGTCTTGGGTGTTATACGTAGAGAAGTAGTATGGATGATGATATTGAAGAGCACTACGAGGGGCTATCTGAGGCAGAATTGCAAGAACTTGCCGATATTCTGGCCTTGCATCTGCATAGTCAACTCGGCTCCCGAGTCTACCAACTCAATCGAACCGATGTCGCCGAGTTGCTCGAACCCTACACTGCCGACCTGCTAGACGACGACCATCAAGCACTACCGTGGCTGGTCTGGCACCTCTTTCAAGAGGCCCTAGAAATTGAAATGGGTCACGGTCGCTAGGGTCGATCATGTCGCGTATTGGTATTCTCGGCGGGTCTTTTAATCCAGTCCATTATGGGCATCTTGCGATTGCCGAAGAGGTTCGCTGGGCACTCAAACTCGATATGGTCTACCTCATTCCGGCCGCGCGGCAACCACTCAAACAGCACCAGCCCATGGTTCATGCACAGCAACGCATGGAGATGGTTCGTCTTGCCTGTATGGGCAATGCTGCCCTGATTCCATGTGATATTGAAATCAAGCGTCCGACCCTTTCCTATACGGTCCATACGCTTGAGGCATTTCGGCAGGAATTTGGCAACGAAACCGAGATCTGGTTTCTGCTTGGTGCCGATGCACTCAACAACCTGCCACAGTGGTACCAAGTGCAGCGCCTGTTGCACCTGACCCGCCTGGCGGTGATTGAGCGACCCGGTCACGCGATTGATGCTATCGCGCTGGAGATTGCCCTGCCTGGTATTACCAGTCGCATAGACGCGGTGCAAGGCCCCGCACTCCCGTTCTCTAGCAGCCAGATACGCTCCCGTATTGCCAACTTTCAGCCCGTGCGCTATCAGCTTCCCGACGCTGTGATTGACTATATTAATACTCATCAGCTCTACCGTGAGCACGATGGCTGACGTGTCACTCCCCTGGCTGCGCGAAATCACCGCGAGCTGGGGCTTGTCGCTTTCGGATCAGCAGTATGATCAGTTTGTTCTTTACGCCCAGGCATTACAGCAGTGGAACCGCCAGATCAATCTGACGCGGATTGATGAGCTAGCAACGATCAGTGTGCGCCATTTTCTCGACTCGCTCGTCTGTGTACGTTTCTGGGGTGATACGCCAGATGCATTGATCGACGTTGGCAGTGGGGCCGGGTTACCTGGTTTGCCCTTAAAAATTGCCTTTCCCCATGTGCAGCTGACGTTGTTGGAATCGGTGGCAAAAAGCGCGATTTCTCGAACACATTGTTGATTTGCTCGGGCTGCACCATGTGGTGGTTGCGCCCATACGAGCTGAAACTGCTGGACAGATGACAGCGCACCGAGAGCAGTATGCCGTTGCCACCGCCCGTGCAGTAGCTCATCTCCGCGTTCTCGCCGAATATTGCCTGCCCCTGGTTACCACTGGCGGAAGGGTATTGGCACCCAAAGGGGCACTGCCCGAAACCGAGCTCGCTGAAGCACAAACCGCGATACACCGGCTGGGCGGTCAGTTGCTCGCGGTTGAGCCGGTGCAATTGCCGGGTCTGGCCCAACGCACGCTGGTTGTGCTCAAAAAGACGGGTGCAACACCAGCGGACTATCCACGCAGACCGGGTGTGCCGGATCGTCGACCTTTGTAGGAGTGGACGGCTGGCACCAGACTAAGCCATATCACGAGCAAATCCCTTGCCTCTCTAGCAGAGCAGTGCTACAATGCCTGTAATGGAATAATTCTATTGGAAAAGAGCATACCCATAGGGAAAGGAGAGGAATACACCATTATCACCCAAACAAGCACTTCAAAGCAGCACAACGGCCTGCACCCGACTGAACCACCGCGCCGGCGTGCGATCCTGGTCGGGGTCGATCTCAACGGCGTTGAGCAGCGTTGGGCCGCCAGCGACTCGCTCCGCGCCCGCGCCCAGGCCGCGTCGAAAAGAACCCACAGCTGCGGCCGGCGTGGGACAAGGCCATGGAGGACGGGGTGCTGACTTACCCCGAGGCGAAGGGCATCGTCGAACAGACCGGCGAGACGGTCGGCCCGGACGAGTGAGTCCGGCCGCCCGACGTGGGCCGAGCCTATCAATCTTC
>JAAURD010000342.1 GCA_012034075.1 Chloroflexaceae bacterium
TCATACCGTGCTCGCTCATAGGCGGTGTGAATTGCGGCACCTAGATCAAGCGCTACGGCCGGGTCGGGGGGGGCGTAGGGGCACTGGCACGGGTTTGATTGGCGCATGCAGAGCAAGAGGCCAGATATCGATAGCGGGGCGCCGTTCGACGCGACTCAAGAAGATAAAGTAGGGCGCTGCTGGCAACGGGCGAGCCACCTGGGGTCGTCGTCCCTGCCGCAGCAGATCAAGCTCCAGCAGATGTGCGGTGCTCCGAAAGAGGTCCTGACGTTTCTTCTCATAGGCATCAGCACCGTCGGCGCGGGGACGTTTATTGGCCGGTGAGAGCAATTCAATTGCCGTCACGAGCACCTGATCGCGCACCGTGCGGATCTCAATGCGGGCATACTCGGTCGGCACTTCCATGACCGCTGGGAGGGTCAACGGTGCTGGCTCAGGAAGCACCGCCGTTCCGCCGTCTGCCGCGGGCGGCTGACGGGTGAGCACGGCCACATCGGGAATGAATGAGCGCACTGGTGCAATTTCAATGCTTTCAAAGACGACATAGGGTGTGATGACCGCACGGTATGTTGGTGCAATCGCTGCCTGAATCTGATCACGGATTGCTACAATCAAGCTATTATGCACATCCGGCCAGAGAGCGGGTAATTCGAGATAGGGGTCCATCCCCGGAAAGGGCGTGGGCATGAGCATACCTCCGTTCTTACTTACGTTATCCACGTATCAATAACTGAGACTCTCATTGTCTATCCGATAGCTCCCCTTGAGCAAACAATGCCTTCATCTGCTGTATCATTTTTGTGGGAGGTTTTGTGCCAACTATTCTTGCATATTCTTGCAAATTGTCTGAGTCATCAAAATAACTCGGGTCTTCTGAAAGAATAGCCTGAATGTAGCTGTATTGACATCGGTAATCAATACCTTCCACGTGATCGGACACAAGCTGTGCGAAAGGTTCAACCATTGATAACACTGGTTTTCCTTGATCATTGATCAGACAGCCACTTCTTACGATTGCATTGAGAATATCTTGTAATTTACTCTTTGAGAGATCGGTGTGATGCGATGCGAGTATTTCTTTTATGACGCGCAACGTCATCGGAAAGCTGGAAATATCTCTTTCTGCGATAATCTGGATAATGTCTTGAATGACTTGATTGCGATATTCAGGAAAGGGGCGGAGACCAGCTTTGTTGAGCAAAACCGACAGATGGCCAAAACTGCCATCGAACTCTGTATGGTTAGTGGCGCTATTGACGGATGAATAGGACGCGATACGCTCTTCAGCAGAACGAATACTCTGGTGAAAATGGCTGAGAAATGTTATCTGATTCGTAACCGTAATGCCATACATACTGGATAATCCAGACGCAATATCATCGGTCATATCGAGACTGACAATAAGAGCACGTTGTGACGGCAGACGTAATATCTCCCGGATTTTCTTGTATTTATTGATGCGTTCTTCGATATTGCCGGTCTTGCATTCTATCCATACCGGCTGTTCGTCGATCAGAAAGATGATATCGATTTCAAAATCATCTCCATTTGGAAGTGAAACCTGTACATTCATCAGTGAAGTGTAGGATAGATGTTCCTTTTCAAGGAGAGCACAGGCTTTTGCATAAATAAACCGTTCAAACCAACTTCCCGTGAAAAAGTTAATCACATCTCCATTGTTTTGGATGACTGCATGGATTGTTTTTGTACCATTGCTGTACTGGTATGCCTGGAGAAAGGTATGCCTTTGTAATTCCAGACAAAAAGCTGTGATATCGTTGATCTCTACCTGAGTTCGTTTGGCAAGACTGAGTTTTAAGGGTCCGGCTGAGAGCCTCTTTTTGATGGACTCATAAAAGAACTTTAAGGTTTCATATTTATCTCCAAGGTGATTTGCGAGACGATTAAAAACAACGTCTGCATCATTGTGCTGGTGATACGTCTTGACGGTAATATTGCGTGTCAAGAGCCAGTCAATCACGGTTAAAATGCGCGATTGTTCTGCTGCGAGCTGGTCTTGTTGTTGCGGTTCTGCTGCGAGCTGGTCTTGTCGCTGCGGTTCAAGTGTTGTCAAGAAACGTTTGTTATGCTGGTATGCTGAATCTGACAATGGCAACACCTGCATATCTTGTCGTAGCGCACCTATTTCTGATTTCAGTGCTTCTACTTCGGACTTGAGAGTTTTCATTTCGAGTTTGATGTTTTTCAGTTCGCCAAGCATCTCCAGAAAGATTTGGAATTGTTCCGCATTGAGTATCATGAGGCTTGTTGTCCTTTCCATCGAGGATCATGTTGCTTTTATTGCACTGGTTCTACTGCAATTATACCCCATCAAAAGCGCTCTGAGCAAGAGATTCCTGACGATTATCGGTTCACTGATGTAAAACGGATAATCGGAACGCGGTCATGTTGTCTCATACCACATTATTGTCCTGTACCCTACTATCACCACCCTGTAGGCTTACCGCATGCTACACCAAACGTCAGTACCCACGGCATTTGACAGCAGCATGATCGGTAGATTATAGTAACAGACAATAAGAAGAGAAGCACCAGAGAAGCACCGATAAGCAATCAGTTCTGTCCTACAGAAACATGCTGATCTGTATCAACAACTCGCATCATGCGCTACCAAGGTAGCACCGAAGGTATTCTGTTTAGTCAAGACCGTGAAAGAGCCAGGTATGCCGTATAGTACGTTGCGCATTCAAGACCTGCAGACACACTTTGGTTTAACCATCAATCAGACAGCCAATCTCTTTGCCCATGTCCCTAAAACAGCCATAAGTGATTTGTTGCGCAAGTTGCTTGATGACTATATTCCCCTTGCCAGTGCCATTGGCACCGAAAAAGCTCGCTCTGAATTTCTGATTGCGCCCATCCTCGCCGAAGTTCGCCGTCGCACCAACTATCAGGTAAGCCTCTTTTCGGGAGTTGAGTTAACGATTGATCCAGATCGAGGACTGCATGGGGTGTGTGATTTTGTGCTTTCGCGCTCACCGGGTCAGTTCTTTTTAACTGCGCCCATTGTCATGATGGTTGAGGCCAAAAATGAAAATATCAAGGGTGGTATCGTCCAATGTATTGGCGAGATGATTGCAGCACGCTGTTTCAATGAACGCGAGGGCAATGAACAGACAACAATATATGGCGCAGTAACCACTGGGACCATCTGGAGGTTTTTGCAACTAACAGAGCAGACGGCGTTTATTGACCAGCCCGAGTATTATATCGACCAGGTCGATACGATCCTGGCTATTCTGCTTGAGATGGTACGCTGAACCAGAGCGTGCTTTGTTACTGGCAAACAGCTATGAGGAAACAGTACGCCCCATGGTTTTGAACGAGCTTCACAAGCAGTTGCCTCCTAGCGCAACCCCGCCGCCTTGAGGTGCTGATCGAGCCAGCTGTGCTCTTGCTCGGTCAATGCTGGCGGTGGCGGTGGCTGGGTATAGTCGATCTCCAGGTCATACCGTGCTCGCTCATAGGCGGTGTGAATTGCGGCACCTAGATCAAGCGCTACGGCCGGGTCGGGGGGGGCGCAGGGGCACTGGCACGGGTTTGATTGGCGCATGCAGAGCAAGGGGCCAGATATCGATAGCGGGGCGCCGTTCGACGCGACTCAAGAAGATAAAGTAGGGCGCTGCTGGCAACGGGCGAGCCACCTGGGGTCGTCGTCCCTGCCGCAGCAGATCGATTTCCAGCAGATGT
>JAAURD010000075.1 GCA_012034075.1 Chloroflexaceae bacterium
CTGTCGAGTATGTGTTAGAGAAAGAGGGCGATAGTGCAGCGGTGATCGCCGAACCGGTGCGCAGTATCCCCTCTGTGCCGCGCCCGGAATACTGGCAGATCATCCGTGCTGCGTGTGATCGCCACGGCACACTGCTCATCTTTGATGCAATACCGCATGCGCCTGGCCGTACTGGTCGCTGGTTTCCCTGTGAGCAGAGCCCTGTCGTCCCCGATATGCTGGTGCTGGCCAAGGGTTTGGGCTACGATTTGAACACAGCGGCGCTGCTTGCCCGTGATAATCTGCATGTTGCGGCGACCCGTGCGCTGGGGCACTCCACCCACGAAAAGAATCCGGTGCTCTGCGCAGCGGCGCTGGCTCCCCTGAACGTGATAGAGACGCATGGCTTGCTGCGCCATGCTCAGACTCTGGGGGCTTATGCGCTGGAACGTATGACCGCCATGATGCAGCGCCATCCGCTCATCGGCGATGGACGCGGTCTGGGCTTGCTGCTGGGCATGCCCGCCACTGTGTGATCGGGCTACGCGCGAACGGGCCAGCAACGAAGCCACCGCGGTGATGGATGCGGCACTTCAGCAGGGCCTGAACGTCAAGCTCACGATGGGCACTATCATCACGCTGACGCCGCCATTGACGGTGACGCGGGATGAAATGGATACGGCGCTTGACATTCTTGACCGTTGTTTGCAACAGGTGCATGCACCTGCCGAGAAAGATAGGAACGACCGATGACGCTGCTTGATGTGCAGGGCTATCAGAAACAATTTGTGATTCATCAGTCTGGCCGGCAGTTTACGGCGTTTCGAGGGCTTTCTTTTCGGCTGGCAGCGGGTGAATTTCTGGTGGTGACCGGGGCCAATGGTATTGGCAAATCGACGTTGCTGCGCTGTCTCTATCGCACTTACGTACCTAGCGGCGGCAGTGCGCACTATGCTTCGCTGGCTGGTCCCATCGACCTGGTTCGTGCTGCTGAAGTGGATATCCTCTGGTTACGCAAAACCGAGATCGGCCATGCCACCCAGTTTCTGCGACCCCGTCCACGGGTCAGTGCGCTGGAGTTGGCGGCCGAGCCGCTCATACGCATCGGGACTGACCCCCACGAGGCGCGTGATGTTGCATGTACCTGGCTTGCAGCCTTTGGCCTCAAGCCCGATATCTGGCATGCCTATCCGTCTACCTTTTCGGGTGGTGAGCAGCAAAAGCTCAACCTGATCCGTGCGCTGATCCATCCGCCACGTTTGCTGCTGCTGGATGAACCCACATCGGCACTAGACCGCCAGGCGCGTGCGACGCTGGTTGCACGGTTGCAGGAGCTAAAAGACCAGGGAGTGACAATGATCGGGGTTTTTCATGATCTGGATGTTATTCGCACATTGATTGACCGGGAGTTATACCTGCGCCATGTGGATCAGTAATCTCACGCTTGTTTTGCCGGAACAGACGCTGCCGATAGGCTCGCTTAAGATCGAAGGCGCGCTTATAACTGCCATCTGTGAGGGGCCGGCGCCGCTGCTGCGGTGGCACCAGTGATGGATGGGCAGGGCCTGATTGCACTACCAGGCATTGTGGATATGCATGGCGATATGATTGAACCAGAGATACAACCGCGTCCCGGCGTCTTCTTTCCCACTGACCTGGCGCTGTTTGAGCTGGATAAACGGCTGGCGGCGAGTGGCATCACGACGGCGTATACGGCGCTCTCGTTGATTGGCGATGAGTGGCCGGATAAGGCCGATATTCGCTCATTGACGGTGGTTCGTGATATTGTAACACAGGTGAATGCACTGCGTGAGTCATTGCTGATCGACTGGTATGTGCATGCGCGTCTGGAGATTTCCACGCCATCGGTGTTGCCCCTGCTGCGCGAATTGCTCACCACCGGGCAGGTGCATCTGCTGTCGTTGATGGATCATACCCCCGGTCAGGGGCAGTATGCCGATATTGACCGCTATATTGCCGAATTGGCGCAGGCCCGTCGTACGCATCAGGACGATCTGGTCACCAGCATCTATGCCCATATTGAGCGGATGCGCGATGCCGTGCAGCATTGGGAAGATGCGCGTGAGATGGCGTTGCTCGCCCATGCGCAGGGTATTGCGGTGGCTTCGCACGATGATGACACGGTTGCCAAACTTGATCTGATGAGCCATCTGGGCGTGCGTATCTGCGAGTTTCCGATCTCTTTGCTGATGGCCCAGCAAGCCCGTGAGCGTGGTCTGGCCGTGGTGATGGGAGCACCCAATCTGTTGCGCGGTGTTTCGCATTCGGGCAATCTTGGTGCGCGTGAAGCGATTGCTGCGGGTGTTGTGGATATTCTAGCTTCGGATTATTACCCGGCGGCACTGCTTCAGGCGGTCTTCTGGTTGGAACGACATGGGATGCTCCCTTTGCATAAGGCAAGCAGGCTGGTCAGTGGCGGGCCGGCGCGGGCACTGGGTCTGGATGACCGGGGGGCATTGCAATGCGGGGCGCGGGCAGATATGGTGCTGGTTGAACCCTTGGAGCGCCCACGTGTACGGGCGACCCTGCGCAACGGGCAGTTTATCTACGGCGACCGTGTGCTGTTTCAGCGGCTCGGGGTTGAGCACTGAAACTTGCTGTCGCTCATTCTGTTGCAGGCACTACGGCTCGGGTTTGAGCACTGAAACGTCTTTGAATCTGGAGGATCCTGGTATGTTCGAGCCAGACCTAGAATGGTTTTATACCCCACTACCCCGACGCATCCTGCGTCTGCGTCATATCGCCTACAACCTCTGGTGGAGCTGGTATCCCGAAGCTCAATGGCTCTATCGCCAGATAGACCCCGACCTGTGGGAAACCGTCTACCACAACCCCGTGCGTTTCTTGCGCCGAGTACGCCAACGCCGGCTCGAACAGGCTGCCGGCAACCCATCGTATGTGCAGCAGTACGACCAGGTAATCGCCGCATTTGATGCCTACATGCAATCATCCGCCACCAGCGAACAGCCAGCCGCAACAGCACTCGCTGGTCAAACCATCGCCTACTTCAGCGCCGAGTTTGGCCTGCATGAGTCACTCCCCATCTACTCTGGCGGGCTGGGCCTGCTTGCCGGCGACCTGCTCAAAGAGGCCAGCGATAGCCATATTCCCCTCGTCGCCGTCGGCTTTCTCTATCCCCAGGGCTACTTCTTGCAGCGCATCGATGAGCAGGGCCAGCAGCATGCCGAATATCCCCGCTTGCATGGCGTTGATGTGCCAATCATCCCCGCCCGCACCGCCGCCGGGCACGAAGTGATTGTAGATGTAGAACTGGCCGGACGCATCACCTACGCCAAAGTCTACCGCATCCAGGTCGGGCGTGTGCCCCTCTTCCTCATGGATATTGATATTCACCCCAATACCACCCAGAACCGCGAATTGCTCGCCAAACTCTACACCGATGATGAACAGGGCCGCATTGCCCAAGAAATCATGCTCGGCATTGGCGGCGTGCGTCTACTGCGCCAGTTGGGCATACAGCCCACCATCTGGCACCTCAACGAAAGCCACGCCGCCTTCCTCGTGCTCGAAGTGATGCGAGAACGAGTGTCACGCGGCATGCCCTTTGCGCAGGCCATGCAGACCGTGCGCCAGCACACCGTCTTTACCACCCATAGCCCATCTGACTCCGAACGCAATATCTTCTCAACCGACAGCATCAAACAGTTCTTCTGGCGCTACTGGCAGCAATTGGGCATCAACTACGATACCTTTCTCAACCTCGCCCGCACCGATAGACCGCATGGGCCTGGTTTCTCCATGACCGCCCTGGCATTGCAGTGCTCACGCCGCTCCAATGCCGTCAGTCAGCTGCATGGCGAGGTCGTGCGCGACATCTGGCAACGGCTCATGGCACAAGCGTATCAGTCCAGCACTGATCGCGCCATTTTATCCATTACCAACGGCGTGCATACCGCCTCCTGGTTAGCGCCAGAACTGGCCCAACTGTACGATGCCTATCTAGGGGTCGATTGGCACGCCCAACTCACTGATCCTGCACACTGGCAACGCATCTACGACATCCCCAACGATGTGTTATGGCGGCTGCGTCGCTTGCTCAAACATCAACTGCTCTTGTTTGTCCGCAACCGCATCCAGCAGCGGGCACAGCGTCTGGGGCAAGACCCGCTAGTCTGGCCGGTGCTCGAAGAGGACGCCCTGACCATTGGCTTTGCTCGGCGTTTTGCCGGATATAAACGTGCCAACTTGCTCTTCCACGATATCGACCGGCTCAAACACCTCCTAAATGCCCCCGGCCGCCCGGTGCAGGTCATCTTCGCCGGCAAAGCCCATCCCGAAGATACCGCCGGCCAGCAGGTTATCCGTGAGGTATATCAACGCTCATTAGAGCCTGGTCTGGCCGGGCGCATTGTCTTGCTCGAAGAGTATGACCTTATGCTGGGGCGTGAACTCGTCAAAGGCGTTGACCTGTGGTTAAACACCCCCCGTCGGCGCCACGAAGCCAGCGGCACGAGCGGCCAAAAAGCCAGCTTAAATGGGGTACCCACCATCAGCACGCTTGATGGCTGGTGGCCCGAGGCCTACAATGGCGCCAATGGCTGGCAGATTGGCGACGAACACGAGTATACCAGTAACGAGGAGCAGGACCAGCACGATGCCCAATCACTCTATGACACGCTGGAGAGTCAGGTCATACCGCTGTTTTTTGACCAGCGTGACTCAGCTGATGTGCCCAACGAGTGGGTGCAGGTGTGCAAAGAAGCGATCGTGACCGTGACACCGCAGTACAGCACCCGGCGTATGCTGTCCGAATATGTGCAACGATTGTATACCGAATGAACTGGCAACAGGCTCTGCAACAACAAACCAGAAGGGGGGGCGTCCTATCCATGTATCAGTGGGAGATGTCATGCTGCTGAAAAATGACCCGTTGTGGTACAAAGATGCGATTATCTATCAACTCCATGTGCGTTCATTTGCCGATAGCGATGGTGACGGCGTTGGTGATTTTCAAGGCTTGACCGCGAAGCTCGATTATCTGCAAGACCTGGGTGTAACCGCAATCTGGCTACTGCCCTTTTATCCGTCACCGCTCCGTGATGATGGGTATGATATTGGCGACTATACCGATGTTCATCCCATGTATGGCTCACTCGAAGACTTTCAAACCTTTCTTGAAGAGGCCCATCGCCGTGACTTACGCGTCATCACCGAACTGGTCATGAACCACACCTCCGACCAGCACCCCTGGTTTCAACGTGCCCGCCGCGCCCCCGCCGACAGCACCTGGCGCAACTATTACGTCTGGAGCGATACCACTCACCGCTACCAAGAGACCCGCATTATCTTCAAAGATTTTGAGTTCTCCAACTGGTCGTGGGACCCACTGGCACGGGCCTATTACTGGCATCGCTTCTACGCACACCAGCCCGACCTCAATTTTGACAACCCGGATGTCCAGGCCGAAATGCTCCAGGTCGGCGATTTCTGGCTGGGCATGGGCGTTGATGGCCTGCGCCTGGATGCCGTACCGTATTTGTATGAACGGGAAGGCACCAACTGCGAAAACCTGCCCCAGACCCACGCTTTCTTAAAGCACTTTCGCCAGCACGTCGATACCCATTTCAGCAGCCGCATGCTGCTTGCCGAAGCCAATCAGTGGCCCGAAGATGCCGTAGCCTATTTCGGCGATGGTGACGAATGCCACATGGCCTTTCATTTTCCGCTCATGCCCCGCATGTTTGTCGCCATCCGCATGGAAGATCGCTTCCCCATTACCGAAACACTCTATCAAACGCCAGCCATCCCCGCCAGCAGCCAGTGGGCCTTATTCCTGCGCAACCACGATGAATTAACCCTCGAAATGGTCACCGCCGAAGAACGCTCCTTTATGTACCGTTCCTATGCCCACAACCCACGGGCACGGATTAACCTGGGCATTCGGCGGCGACTGGCGCCGCTGTTGCAGAATGACCGTGCCCAGATTGAATTGCTCAATGGTCTGCTCTTCTCGCTCCCCGGCACACCCGTCATCTACTATGGCGATGAAATTGGTATGGGCGATAACATCTATCTCGGTGATCGCAATGGCGTGCGCACCCCCATGCAGTGGAGCCACGACCGCAATGCCGGTTTTTCACGCGCCAACCCCCAGCGTATCTTCTTGCCGGTCGTCATCGATCCCGAATACCACTACGAAGTCATCAACGTGGAAGCACAGCAAGACAACACGCACTCACTGATGCACTGGATGCGCCGACTGATAGCTACCCGCAAGCGCTTTCTTGCCTTTAGTCGGGGCAGCCTGACCTTTTTGTACCCCGAAAATCGCAAGGTCCTGGCCTTTATTCGCCAATACGAAGATGAACGCGTGCTGGTGATAGCCAACCTGTCACGCTTTATTCAATGTGTCGAGCTTGATCTCACCGCATTTCAAGGCATGCAGCCGGTTGAGTTGTTCGGGCGCACGATCTTTCCACGCATTGGCAAACTCCCCTACTTTCTCACCATGGGCCCACGTGCGTTCTACTGGTTTGCCCTCGAACAATCACCGGCACAAATGAAGTCTTCAGGTCGCACCTCTTCAGGGCACAAAGACGTTCTGCCCACCCTGACGGTTGCCACTGACTGGCACACCTTGCTCCTCCGTGGCCGGGCACGCTTGCACCTCGAAGAACTACTCCCCGATTTTTTGCGTCAACGACGCTGGTTTGCCGGCAAACACCGCAATATCCAGTTGACCGAAATCCTCGATACCATTCCCATCCCCTATGAATCGCCGGTCGGCTATGTCACCCTCGTGCAGGTTGAATATGTCGAAGGCGACCGCGAATGGTATGTCGTGCCCTTCACCTTTGCCACTGGTCATCGTGCCGAACAACTCGTCCAGGAACTCCCACAGATCATTGTTGCTCGTCTCCATATTGAGCAAACCGGCGCAACCGGCGTCCTCTATGATGCCTTGCGCGACCGCACCTTTAACCTGATGCTGCTCGAATCGATAGGCCAGCAACGTGCCTTCCGTGGCAGTGCTGGCGATATTACCACATACACCATTCGTTCGGCCAATCTGCTGTCGAACGTGCGCAGCGGAGGACTGACCTTTTTGCAAACTGGCCAGACCAATCAGACCGGCGTACCACTGGTGCAACAGTCACCCCCAATAGAACCAGACTCACCCTTTGAGCCAAGAGTCGTGACCACCGACCAGAGCAATACAACCGTGATCTTTGGTGCGCAGTGTGTGCTCAAAGTCTTTCGGCGGGTCGAACCCGGCATCAATCCCGATTTGGAAATTGGCCGTTTCCTCACCGAAAAAGTCTCCCTGGCACGCGTACCACAACTGAACGGCGCAGTCGAGTATCGACAAAAAAATACCCAACCCTGGACCATGGCCGTCCTCTGGTCGCATGCGTCCCATACCAACAATGGCTGGCAAACCACCCAGGATGCCCTGAGTCACTATTTTGAGCGTGTTCTGGTACACCAGGGCAGTCCGCGTATGGTCCCAGTTCCCACCGGCACGATGGTAAGCCTCACCGATGGCCCGATTGCGCCGCTCGCTCAAGAATTGATCGGCGACTACCTGCAAACGGCCCATCTCCTGGGCCAACGCACCGCCGAATTGCATGGTGCCCTCGCTCAAGAAGCGGATAACCCACAGTTTGCGCCTGAACCATTCACCGACTTCTTTCAGCGCCCCTTCTATCATGCCATGGTCGGCCTCATGGATCGCAACTTTCAGCTCTTGCAGCAGCAGTTGCCCCAGTTACCAGACACACTCCAGGAAGATGCCCGCCGCGTGGTTGCCATGGAAAAACAAATCCGCCACTACTTCGAGCCATTCCGCGACCGCAAATTTACCGCCATGCGCATTCGCTGCCATGGCAACTACCACCTGGGCCAGTCTTGTGGATTGATGATGACTTTCTCATCACCGACTTTGAAGGCGAATCCAGTCGTTCCATCGAAGAGCGACGGACAAAACGCTCACCGTTGCGCGACGTTGCCAGCATGATCCGCTCATTTCACTATGCCGTCTACGCCGCCCTCTTCACCCACGAGGCCAGCGGTCTGCGTGATGTCGCCGATGGCATTGCCCAGGCATCCTGGGTCCGTTTCTGGTATGTCTGGGTCTCAGCCGCCTTTCTCCGAGGCTATCGTGAAACCGCCAATGATTCACCCATGCTCCTACAAACCCCCGAAGAATTTCGGCTCCTCCTCGACGCCTACCTCCTCGAAAAGGCCCTGTACGAACTCGGCTATGAGCTCAATAACCGACCAGACTGGTTAAAGATACCGTTGCGGGGCATCTTACAACTGCTCGAAGATCAACCCGATCACCCGACTATCACCGTGTAATCGGGTTGTTGTCTCATACCAAATTCGGGTGATCACTGGTATGCGCTTTGATCGCACTTGCAGTGCCCGTCTGATACGTGCGTGCCCCGCGTCCGACTCGCGTGCGGTCGTGCCGACCGCTGTGCGGCTGCAAGCCGCACCTACGATCTTGCACCGATGCCCCGCCGCGACCCGCGTGTGGTCGTGCCGACCGCTGGGCGCAGCACGCTGACGCCCCTACCAGCCGCGTTCCCGTTCCAGCGCAAAAAATGTCTCCACTACAGCCGCACCGCCTTCCCCAGTGCGCCGTTGGGCGCAGCACACTGACGTCCCTACGTTGCATATCGATGCTCATCCATTAGGTATCAACCACCAACCAGAGCCTGTGCATAAGCGTGCTCCGCCCGTTCCACCAGGTTATCCCAAACAAACGGGCGCAGCGCCTGCTGAGCACCCTGAGACAGTTGCCGGCGTAGGTCCGTATCGGTGAGCAGCAACAAAGCCGCACGCGCCATGCCACCGGATCGGATGGCGGCACCAAGAGCGCACTCTGCCCATCGGTCAAATAGGTATTCACCTCGCCCACCCGCGATACCACCAGCGGCAACCCATAGGCCATCAATTCCAGCAACTTCACCGAACAGCGAGCACGGTTAATCAACGTATCATCAATCGGCACCAACGCCATATCCGCCCGTGCCAGCAAATCTGGTATCTGCGCTGGCTCAACCCAGCCACGATAATCAATCATCGCCGCAACCCCCGCACGCTCAGCCAGATGCAACAACTGGTGCTCTTCGCCCCGCTCCCCTTTGCCCACCACCAGCAAACGTGCGGTGGGGTGTGCCTGGTGGATTGCGACCAGCGTGGTGATCATATCAGCAACCGTAAATTCCCAGAAACGCGTATACAACAACATCGTCGGCGGATACCCCACAGCGCTGGGTGCTGGCGCATGCAACGCGGTGCGGGCAATGCCATTGGGCAAATAGATGACCCGTTCCGGCGGCATGCCCAGCCCCCACATCTGGGTTTGCAAGGTCCGACTCGCTACCGTCACCGTCTGCGCCTGCTGGGGTAAGTCGTGCTCTTGCCAATTGAAGAGCATACGCGCCCAACCCGGATACGGCAGCACATCGTTCCAGCCGCCGCGCCCCTCCCAATCATCGCTATCAACCACCAGCGGTGCTGGTGCTGCTAGCAACAGGTTCAGTCGTGCCGCCAGACCGCTATACCCTTTGGGTTTAAACAGGTGGATCACATCCGGCCGCCCCAGACGTGCCAGATGCAACAACGCCAGCACGTGTCGTGCCATTCCCACAGCACCCGCTGGCGTGGCGGCTGTGTGGATCACCGGGACACCCACATACGAACGACAGCTTGCCCCATCCTGGGGGTTCTGCACCGGCGGCGCCAGAATCACCACCCGATGACCCCGACGAACCAGTGCCTGGGCCAGCGGCAGCATCCGTACTGCCAGCGTCCCTTTGGGCCGGATACCAAATGGTGCCAACATAACAATCGAGTAGACGCGCATAGTCTCGATCATACACGACCATGGCGATTGGCGCAACCTGCCCGGTACTATGCTGTTGCTTCACTGAACATGCCCAGAAAGGGAAGACATTGCGACTGATCAAGGCCACGTTGCATTGAATTGCTATATTGCTTGAATGTTGTGTCTGTAACGAACGAAAACTTATGGTACAATGGGCCTAACCTGAATGCCTGAACGTCGAACGCAGGGCGTTGAAGTTTGACAACATGTTCGTCTGCATGAAATGAAGTGAGAGGAACAGGAGGTACTGTTATGCGAATTGGTGTCCTCACTGGAGGAGGAGATGTCCCGGGGTTAAACCCCTGTATCCGAGCCATTGTCTACGCTGCTGAAGAGCGCGGTTGGGAAGTAATCGGTTTTAAGCGCGGTTGGGCCGGCCCACTCAATTTTAACCTTGACAATGAAGCCGAATCCGCGGAAGAATGGACTCAGAAGTTAGACCGGATCAGTGTTCGCACCATTGACCGTTATGGTGGCACGCATCTGCATACATCACGCACCAACCCACAAAAAGTACGACCAAAAGATTTACCCGATTTTTTAAAAGATAAATACCCCTTTGGTGACAACAAGATCGTCGATTGTACCGATCACGTACTCAAAGTACTCGATCACCTGAATATTCACACACTCATCCCAATCGGTGGCGATGATACGCTTTCCTACGGCGCCCGCCTGTATCAAGAGGGTTTCCGCGTTGTAGCCTGCCCCAAGACTATGGATAACGATGTTTTTGGGACGGATTACTGTATGGGTTTTGGCACCGCCGTGACTCGCAGCGTCAATCTGATCAACGATTTGCGTACTCCCACCGGTAGCCACGAGCGCATTGCCGTCGTCGAGTTGTTTGGTCGCAACAGCGGTGAAACGGCGCTCATCTCTGGCTATCTCGCCAATGTAGACCGCGTCCTCATCAGCGAAGTGCCATTTAATATTGAGCGTCTGGCCCAGCAGATTGTCGAAGATCGCAAACGCAACCCTAGCAACTACGCCATGGTCGTAGTCTCCGAAGGTGCCACCATGGTGGGCGGTGGGATTGTCGAAAAGGGTGAAGCCGACGCCTACGGCCACCGCAAACTCGGTGGTATTGGTGAAATCCTTGGTGAAGAATTGAAACGGCTGACCGGTATCGATATTGTATCGCAGTCGTTGGGCTATCTGATGCGTGCTGGTGCGCCCGACGCACTCGACCGGATGATCGCTTCATCCTACGGCACCATGGCGATCCAGCAAATTGAGCAGGGCCATGCCGGGCTGATGATGGCTATCCAAAATGGGAACTACACGGTTGTCCCAGTAGATACCTGTATTCAGGGCACCAAGCGTGTGGATGTCCCAGAACTCTACGATGCAGAGGAATATAGACCAAAGGTGAGCCATATCCAGGGCAAACCGATGTTCCTTTACTAAAGATGTTCCTTTACTAAAGACGTAGGTGCGCAACCCCTCACCCCCAGCCCCTCTCCCCTTGTGGACCCAGGGCCGGGGTGAGGGCCTACAGCCGGCGCTGAGGGCCGCGCAGCAGCAACCAGAGCAAGCAGGAAAAAGACAACACATGAATATGAAAGTAAGGAGAGGATCGTATGGCAAAAGTACAGATAAGCAAAGGGAAGTTTGCAGGGATTCAAGGATGTGCCGATGAGCGTGGCGTCATTGCCGCATCGGCCATGGATCAGCGTGGCTCATTACAAAAGGCCATTGGCAAAGCCAAAGGCAGCGAGGCCACCGATGATGAGTTGATTCAGTTTAAAGTAGCGGTCAGCAGCATCATTACCCCGCATGCATCGGCTATTTTGCTCGACCCAGAGTATGGTCTACCCGCTGCCAAAGCACGCGCCGAAGGTCGCGGCCTGCTGTTGGCCTATGAGAAGACCGGCTATGATGTCACCGTCAAAGGTCGTCTGCCCGACCTGCTGCCCGAGTGGAGTGTGTACCGCCTCAAAGAGGCCGGCGCCACCGCCATCAAGATTTTGCTCTATTACAACCCCTTCGATGAAGAGTCAATCAATGTGATTAAACACGCCTTCATTGAGCGAGTGGGCGCCGAGTGTACCGCAAACGACATCCCCTTCTTCCTCGAACCCGTTTGTTATGATGATAACTATGACGCCAAGGGGCTGGATTTTGCCCGCCGCAAACCAGAGTACGTCACTCGCTATATGGAAGAATTTTCCAAACCACAGTATGCCGTCGATGTGCTCAAAGTTGAAGTGCCCGTCAATGTCGAATACGTTGAAGGGATGAGCGTCTTCAAAGGCGGCGAGGCAGCCTATAGCAAGCAAGAGGCGATAACCCATTTCCGCGATGCGGCCAGCGTCTCCACCAAACCATTTATCTATCTCAGTGCTGGTGTGACCGATGAAGTCTTCCGTGAAACACTGGAACTGGCAGCCGAAGCCGATACACCATTCTCAGGTGTGCTCTGCGGTCGCGCCACCTGGCAAGATGGTATTCCGATCTTTGGTGCGCAGGGTCTTCCTGCCCTCGAAGCCTGGCTCAAAGATCGCGGTGTACAGAATACCAAACTGCTCAACGAAGTCTTGACCAAAGGTGCCAAACCGTGGTGGACAATCTACGGCGGCAAAGAGAACATTGAGGTTGTGTAAAACTGCATAAACTGATGCATGCAGGGGAGCGCTGTGTCACACCTCTCCTGCATGCGACTATCGGATGCTCGCGAGATTGAAGGAAAACCCATGGAAGCACTGTTCTCTTCATTGCTCAATCGTCCCGAAACACTGCTGATTTTGCTGTTGTTTCTGATGCTGGTGATCTTTACCTGGTGGCACCATGCCCGCACCATCAATCAGCCTATTGTGTTGCGGCCATTGCCAGGCTTTGATCTCGTGCGGTCTTCCATGGGGATGAGTGCTGAGACCGGTCAGGCTATCCATATCTCACCAGGCGCCGGCACCGTCGGCAGCCAGACCACCGCCGCCGAGACGATTGTCGGGTTGCTCGCGGCTGAACGCATTGCTACCGAAGCCGCCTTGAAAGGTGCCCCCATTATGGCGAGCAGTGGTGACGCGGTCGCCCATCTTGCCCTGCGTGGCACGTTACGGCAGGCATATCATCATGCCGGACAGGCGCAAAATTATCGTTCGTCGAGCGTTGAATTGGTAACCCATCAAGACCCGATGGCGTATGCAACCGGGGTGAGCATGATCCATGCTCGCCAGAAACTGGCGGCGAGCCAGATGATCGGCAGTTTTGGCATTGAATTTTTGTTGATTGGGGAAGACGGCAATCAACGTGAGGTACCGCAGGTTACCGGGGCAACATCGCCCGGTGCGTTACCTGCCATGGTGCTCAGTACCCAATCTACCCTCATTGGCGAAGAGATTTTTGCCGCTGAAGCCTATCTTTCCAGTGCCACGCCACCCAAAGCGCGGTTGCTCACTCAAGATATGCTGCGCACGGTGATTATCGTTTTGCTCGTGATTGGAGTTATCTACGGCAATGTTCGGCCCATATTGCAGCCGCTGGTACAACCCTGGAACATTGAATTGCCACCGCTCCCAATACCAGGGAGCTAAGAGGCGTATATGAGTATTATCCGTGATCCCAAACGATTTATTGCAACCGTGATAGCTGGTGTGGCGGGGTTGCTGGTGCTGCTGGATGCCGCCGGTAACGTGCCCGCAATTGCTGCACTGGCGTTCTTGCTGGTCGATTGGACGGCAACCCTCATTGCCCTGGCTCTCTTAATCGGTGTGTTGAGCATTGCTGGCGCCCATGGGCAGCGTGTGCTGCGCCGTGATGGCGACTGGACCTATAGTATTGTGTTGCTCGTGGGGATGGTTGCGGTAATCGCGATTGGTGTGATCGGGATTCCCGGCATGGGTCCGTTTCCTTTTCCGCAAAGCCTGGTTGAAGAACCCATTCGTCTTTTCTTTGAAACGGTGTATCAGCCACTTGCCAGTAGTCTGCTCGGCCTCCTGGTCTTTTTCAGTCTCAGTGCCGCGTTACGTTCATTGCAACGGGGCACGACCGAGGCACTGGTGATTATGGGCGTTGCATTGCTTGTCTTGCTCATCCAGTTGCCCGTTGTGGCAACAGTGCCAATCCTCGGTGATGTTATGCTGTGGATAAACGACTATATTGTACTGGCGGGCGCACGTGGCCTGTTGATCGGTGCCTCCGTTGGTACCCTGGTTGCCTGTATGCGTCTGCTGCTGGGATTTGACCAACCCTACCTGGATCGTTAAGATCATGGAAAACGTGTTGATAACAAATAGAGATAACGATTGCGCATGAAACACCTGCCCCCATGGTTACAAGATGCACCACTACCGCCACGACCAGCTTCGCGCCGGGGAGATACCCCTGAAGCGCCGTTGTCGGATGTCCCCCCTATGGCGTTTACCGAACCGCCCGTTGATTGGTCGGCTGATACAGCGGATGTTGGCACCAGGCCCGAACCAATGTCGGCGGATGTGCCAGACTGGCTCGGTGGTGGTGCACCCGCCTCAGAGACTACCGATGTGCCAGACTGGCTCAGTGGTGAACCTCCGAAAGCTGCTGCTGAATCAACAATGGCCGACAGCGACTTGCCCGACTGGCTCGGCGGCTCGCCCGCTGGGGCAAGTGCTGAACAGGCTCCCGGTACGCCTGATTGGCTGAGCAGTACTACGTTACCGCCTCCCAGTTCAGCCCCCCCGATACTGAGATGCCCGACTGGCTGCGGGCGAACGTACCAGATGAGTCTGGTGCGAATGATGAAACGGCTCCCAAGTGGATGGCTCAGTCTGAGTCTGAGTCTGAACCTGAACCTGAACCTGAACGTGATACAAAAGATGATACCACGCCCGACTGGTTGCGTGACCTCGATATGGATCAGTACAAGGCACAGGCCAACGCTCTTGATGAAATGGCCGATGCCTCATCCGAAACAGAGCCAGCTCAGCCAACCGACCCCGAGCCAGCACGTCAACCCATGCCCTCCAATATCCGCACGCCATCACCATCAGGAGCAACCGATTGGTTGCGTAGTCTCGGGGTGGTGGAGCAAGAAAAACAACCACCGGATGTTCTGAGTGATCGCCCGGTTGAACATGAAGGCTATCTGGCTCAACCTGATGATCCCACTGATGAACTCGATATGAACTGGTTGCCCACGATTTCACAGGATGAACTGGAGCGAGAGCTGCGTGAACTGGGGCAATTAGACTCCGAGTCAGCTGCCCCCTCGGATCCATCCCGTCCATCGGCTACCGCCGATAGCGATTTGCCGGACTGGCTCGCGCTGGAATCACCACCAAAACCAGCCCAGGATGAGAGCACCTTCTTCCCCGACTGGCTCAAGACGCCATCACCTGATGCCGATTTAGAAACGGCTGCCGAGTTGCCATTCACGCCAACACCGGCACCATCACCAACGGCTCCCAATGAGCCACCAGCAACACCAGATGTATCACCATCGCTCGATTTGCCAGGCTGGCTCAAAGGTGATGATCAAGACAGGGAAACCTCTGATGTGGAACTCGATGCCGATATGCCATCATGGCTGAAAGCACCTGATGTTACCGAACCAGCTCCATCCGCTGATGTTTCATCGCTGGTTGATGACATGCCCTCGTGGTTACAGCCAGCGCAACCACTCGATGCTGATGATGCCATCGAAAAGCCACCATCCGATGCCGATATGCCAACGTGGTTGCGATCTGATAAACCCACAGGCCCGCCAGCAGGGTCACCGCCAGCAACAGAGCCACCGCCAGCAGCCGATGCCGATATGCCCAGCTGGTTGCAAGCTGCTGCACCCGCAAGCCCGCCAGCAGCAGATACGCCATCAACCGATGATGATATGCCCCCATGGTTACAATCAGGTGAGCCAACTGATGTTCGCCCAGCAGCACCAGATAGCGAGGCTGATGATATACCGCCATGGTTGCGTAGTGTTACCGCCGAGACCAGCGCCGACATGGGCGTTGCCGATCAGATGCCGGCCTGGTTGAGTGAACCAGAACCAGCCACAGCCCCACCCGCACCCGCGCCATCAATGGATGCTGAGATGCCGCCCTGGCTGGCTGAACCAACCACCGAAGAACCTTCAGCGGCGATAGATGCTGCTGATGATTTGCCCCCCTGGATGACCGCGGCCAGTGATGCATTGACCGAAGTGGCAGCGCCAACGCCGCTGTCATCTCCCGATACCGATGCAGACCTACCGCCCTGGTTGGCTGGTGGTGATCTGGCTGATGATGCCGACCAGGCGGTTGGTCGGGCTGATGCTGCTCTCCCATCGTGGTTGCGTGGCGCCGAAACCGATGTGACGACTCCCCAGGCTGAAACTGATGCGCCCGATCATGCTGGTCTGGCAGCAGGGGCAGCGGCAGCTGGCATGGCTGGTGCGGCAGCTGGCGCGGCTGGCAGTGCCGGTGCGGCAGCAACATCGGACTCGTTTCTGGGGAGCATGGATTTACCAAGCTGGCTTGGGCCATCAGAAACCAAAGAAGAGAAGAAGTCTGAAGAAAAGGGCGAAAAGAGTGACTGGCTTGAACGTTTGAGTCGCCATGTTGAAGAGCCAGATGGTATGCCAGCAGCACAGGCAGCACCGAAAATGGCTCTTCCCCGGCCGAGCTTTAGCCTGAGCCCGGCTCAGCTGCAAGCAGCCACCTTGCTTAAGGGTCTGGTGAACGAACCATTTCCCGAAACGCCAGCAACCACCACCACGCCACGCCCTTCGGTATTGCAACAGATTGGCCTGGAACGGGTTCTGTCGGTTTTACTGGCTATTGTGTTGCTGGTTGGTGCGTTTATACCATCATTGATCAGTGGTCTCCAATCGGTGCCGCCAGCTAGCGCCAATGTGACCGCCCTGGCCGAGCAAATCAATACCCTTTCAGAAGACGATATTGTCTTGCTGGCATATGAGTGGGATGCCCAACGTCGCGCCGAATTGAGTCCGCTTGAACAGGCGGTGACCAGCCATCTCATGGAACAGCAGGTCGATCTGGTGCTGATCAGTACCGATCCACAGGGCACGCTCCTCTCGTTCGATTTGCGTGATCCATTACGCGAAGCGGGCTACGAAGGCGAGGGCCGCGACTATCTGTTAATGGGTTTTCGGCCCGGTGGTGAACTGGCCTTGCGCTCAATGGCCCAGAATTTCCGCGCAACCCTGGAAAGAGGCGACTTTCAAGGCCAGGATGCAACGCTTGGTGCGTTGGCAACCGATGTTGCAACCGGTGAACCGCGCTTGAGTAGTATTGACGATTTTGCTATGATCGTCGTGTTAGCCGATCAACGCCAGGATGTTCAGGGTTGGATGGAGCAAGTCCATCGGAGTGCGCCAGATATTCCCTTTGTGTTGGTCATGCCAGCAGAAATCGCACCAATCGCACAGCCCTATACCCGACTGCCCAATGTGTTTGCCCTGGTAGGAAAAAACGATGCGCTGGCCTATAGCGCCAATCGTGGTGGAAATGTTGATACCATCGCGATTATGGACAGTGGTGGGCAGTTGGCTTTTAGTATTGTCGCCTTTGTCGCGGTTCTAATCATCGGTACGCTCATTGGTATACTGGTGAAACGAAAATAAGGCATCACTTTTACGGGAGAGCCAGAGTATGCAGCCAATCGTGCTTAATATTATTGCAATGATCTTGACGCTCTGCGTGTTGAGTCGCATCATTGGTGATAACCCTGCGTTTCGCATCACGCAATACCTTTTTGTTGGTGTATCGCTGGGCTATACCTTTGTTGTGATCTATCATCAGGTATTACTACCGGTCGGTATGCGTCTGTCACATGATATGACACGGGTTGATCTGCTGGTGTTGCGGATCGTCCCATTTTTGCTGGGTTTGCTCTTGTTACCGCGTATGATGCCACGACAAACGGTTTCATGGCTTGCCAATATTCCGCTGGCACTTATTTTTGGGGTAAGCGCCGGTCTTGCTCTTATTGGTGCATTGGCAGGGACCTTGCTTCCGCAGATGGCCGATACAGCCCGTCCATTCCAGGGGAGTATCGTTGAGATCATTGGGACTGCCATGTTGCTTATTGGTGTGGTGCTCACCTTAAGCTATTTTTACTTTACGGTGCCCCGAGAGACACCAGTGGGACGGATGATTGGCTTTGGTGCGGTTGCTGGTCGCTGGCTCCTGATGGTCGTTTTTGGTTTCTTTTTTGCCGGAGCACTGATCACCTATCTCACAGCGTTGAATGAGCGGTTAACGTTTCTGGTTGATGTCATCAAAGGTTTTGGATTAGGATGAGTTCTGAACATCTTGGTGCCGTACTCATTGCCGAAGTGGGCAGTGTGATTACTCGCGTTGCACTAGCCGATGTGGTCGATGGCGAAACCCGGCTGATTTTTCAAGCCGAAACAGCCAGTACCATTGAACCACCACAAAGCAATGCCACTATCGGTATTTTACAGGCCACGGCGCATATCGCCGAAATGACCGGGCGTCAGTTATTAAACAACGGCACCCTGCTGATGCCACAAAATAGTGAACGCGATGGCATCAACCAGATGGTAGCCAGTACCAGTGCAGCCGGTCATCTGGCCCTGGTGATTGCCGCGATTGCTTCGGACGTATCGGCGCAGAGTGCGATCCATGCCAGTCACGCGGTCTATACCACCATTTTGCAAGTGGTCACCCTCGATGATGCCATGCTCGATCCGACTGGCAGTAGTACCACTTCATGGGTCGAACGTCAGGTGCGCACATTGCTCAATCGCTCGCCAGATGCTGTGCTTATGGCTGGCGGGCTTGAAGGTGGTACCGTCGATGCATTGCGCCGGCTGGCCGATATTATTGCCTTTACTGCGTTCCATACCGAGTCGCAATCGCGCATCAAGAGCGACACCCATCAGCGCGAACAGCGGATGTGTCCAGTGATCTTTGCTGGTAATAGCAGTGCTCGCTCATCCGTGCTTCAGGCCTTTGAGGGGCGCGTCAAAACCATGGTAGTTGACAATGTACGGCCATCGCTTGCGCAAGAAAACCTCGATCAGGCGCGGCGTGAGCTGAATACCCTCTATAACCGTCAGGTGTTGACCAATTTGCCCGGAATGGAACCACTAGCTCAGTTGTGCAACAAGCATGTCACAACCGTCTGTCAATCGGTAGGGGTCATGACTCGCTTTCTGGCCGAGCGTTATCAACGCCAGGTGCTCACTGTGGATGTTGGTTCGACCAGCAGCAGTGCCTTTTTAGCCCGGCCGGGGTCTACACCCCGACTGTCTTGGGGGTCAATGGCACTGGCTATGGTCTCTCGCCGCTGCTCTCCGAAAGTGGGCTGGCAGGCATTGCCCGCTGGCTGCCCTTTCCCATGCAGACCACCGATCTGATGCACTGGTTGCTCAATAAGCAACTGCGACCGCACCTCGTCCCGGCCAGCCGTGAAGATTTGCTGATTGAGCATGCGCTCACCCGCGAATTGCTCATCCGACTCCTCACAACCATCCAGCAAGAGACTCCGCTCTTTTCCTATGACATGGTGGTTGGCTGTGGTGGTGTGCTTGCCAATGCGCCCCGTCCAGGACTGGCGGTATTGACCATACTCGATGCCTTACAGTCGGTGGAAACCGTCCAATTGCCGGGAGCCGCACCGCAAATGGCCCTTGATCTCCACCTGGATAAATTGGGTCTGCTCAATGCCTGTGGCACGCTGGCCCAGATCGACCAGGAATCGGCGGTGACCCTGTTTGACCGTGACGCGCTGCACAATGTGCCACTGGCAACCTGTGTGGTTGCTATCGGCTCGGGCAAACCCGGCCAGGTCGCACTCGAAGCCGAACTGGTACAGGCCGGTGGCGCCAGTGGGACTATCAATCGTGGCACCCAGCGCGTAAAGGTTCACCATGGCCAGATTGTGCGGCTGCCCCTGGATCAGGGCGCACGTGCCCAGTTGACGTTGCGCCCGGCAGGTGGAGTACGTATTGGTAGCAATGCCCCCGGCAGCGAGGTTCGCTCTGACTCAGCCGCTATCAGTGGCAGTGCGCTTGGTGTGGTGATTGATGCTCGCGGTCGTCCATTACGTCTCCCCGATCAAGAGACGCAACGTCAGGCCCAGCTCTGGGAATGGATGGTCGCACTGGGCGCACAACGTGGTCCTAGTCCCTATGTGCAATTGCCCGAAAAGGGACGCGGCTCGCAGATTGTAGCAGCACCCCAGATTGAGGTGGTACGCCCGGACCATTCTGGCAAAACCGCCGCCGCAGCACCAACCAAACCAGATAGCAGTGCCGAGTCGCCCCCGTCGCGGAACAAGAGAGCTGCGCCGCCAGTTGCACCGACACCGCAAGCATCGCTCGATGAAGCAACCAACAGTTCCGATGATCTGCCGCTGCCACCGCTGCCCGATGCACCACCAACCACCGATACGACAATGGATGATCTGCCATTGCCACCGTTGCCCGATGCGCCCACGGTAAATGCAGAACCAGTGGCCCAAACCGGTGCCACCGTTGACCTTTCGGTGGATACCACAGTACCGTCAGCAACCAAACGTGGCAAGCGCATTTCGTTGGGTGAACTTTCGGGATCGTCGAACGCCACCCAGGCGACCAACGAAAGCAATGCCGAGACTGCTGTCATCAGTGACGCGGCACAGCCGAGTGGCAAAGGGAAACGCGTCTCGTTAGCAGATTTGGATGATCCAGCAGACACACAGGATAGCCCGTCACCAGCAACGGATGAAAGTGAGAGTCTGTCATCGCTTCGTTCAAGTGTCAATAAAGAAGAGAAAAAGGGGCTGTTTGGTTTTGGACGCAAGAAAAAATCATAGCCGGATATCATCAGCAGATGTTCTTCCGTTTGAACGAGTATACGTATGGCACGTCATGACCAGCGTTTAGCCAATCAACTGCGGCCTGTGGAGATTATCCCGCATGCGGTAGCTCATGCCGAAGGGTCCGCACGTATCCATATGGGCATGACGCAAGTCCTCTGTACGGCAAGCGTTGAAGAGGGCGTACCTCCATGGTTGCGTGGGCAACAACGTGGCTGGCTCACCGCCGTTGCAGACACTACGGCTCGGGGTTGAGCACTGAAACT
>JAAURD010000076.1 GCA_012034075.1 Chloroflexaceae bacterium
CGGAGACTGCCATAGCGGTCGCCAAGTGCAACCCAAGGACCGGCCCCCACCGCAACCGAGCATCAACCGGCCCCGCAACCCGATCCGACAGCGACCAGCACCACGGCACCCACTAGCATTGATGGGTTGCTGTTCAACGAGTTGATGGCTGCACCCAATACAGGCGAATCAGAATGGGTGGAGCTGTATTATAGCGGTGACCAGCCCATACAACTCGAAGATTATTCCATTCGCCGTATCAGCACCAGCGGTGGTGTGCGTACCTATCCACTGATACTTGAAACCGAGACGATTGAGCCGCAGAGCTTTGTGATTGTTTCGTTCAACAGCAGCTTTTTACCCAACGATGGAGCCACCGTGGAATTGCTGGATAAGGACGGCAATCGGGTTGGCCCGGCAATCACCTATCCTCCGTTGGATACGGGGCAGGTGTATGCGCATACTGGCGACGCAGCCGGCAGCTGGAGTATCGACTATTTGGCAACGCCGGGGATGCCCAACCAGCCCGCGCCAGCACCTACCGCAACGGAAACTGCTTCGGCTACCGTCACCGAAACGCCTGAACCAACCAGTGCGCCAGAATCAACCAGCACGCCAAAGCCGAGCAGCACGTCAGAATCAATCAGCACACCAGAACCGAGCAGCACCCCAGAACCAACTGGTACACCAGAACCAGAGACACCCGATGGCTTGCTGCTCAACGAGTTGATGGCTGCACCCGATGACGATATGTGGGAAAAAGAATGGATTGAGCTGTATTATAGCGGTGAGCACCCCATACAAATCAAGGACTATTCCATCCGTCGGATCAGCACTGGCGGCGGTGTGCGTACCTATCCATTGATACTTGAAACCGAGACGATTGAACCCCAGAGCTTTGTGATTGTTTCGTTGCTTGGCAGCTTTTTACCCAACGATGGTGCTACCGTCGAGTTGCTGGATCAAGACGGCAATCGCATTGGCCCAGCTATCACCTACCCTCCGCTGCAAAGCGGCCAGGTGTATGCGTATACTGGCCGGACTCAGCCGGCAGCTGGAGCACCGATTATCTGCCAACGCCAGGGATGCCCAACCAGCCCGCCCCGGCGACCACCGCAACTGCGACTGCTTCAGAAGCAGCTACGGCAACCCTTGAGTCTGCATATACCGATGAATCAGCCAGTACAGCACAAGCAAACACTTCAGCTGATACCGAACAAACACAACTCGATCAGGAAGAAGCGAGCACCGCTGCTGAACAGCCCATGATTCAGCATGAAAGCGAGGCACACACCGATCAATCGGCAATGTCTGTCTCGCAACCAGCAGACGCACATGATACCGATACGAACCGGTCGGTTGGACCGTTGATACCCTCGACAACAGGCTCATTATCTGGTACGGTCGCAACCGCTGCGCACACTGGGACGATTGCACGTCAGCGAAGTACCTTAATCGTGCAGGGCCAGCCAGCAACACCCTATGCCGCAGCCGAAATCGGCCAGGTCTACACCTATCGTCTGGATTCAACACCTACGATTACGACTACAAGTGCCATAACGGTAACATCGACCCGGGACAGTGCTGTTCTGACCAGCGTTACAACCCGTGAAGCAGCCTGGAACACCAATCTGTTGTTTGCGATTGTTGCGCTGGTGGTCGCGATTGCGTCATTTGGGGCGCTTTTGTTCTTATATGACCGGCGATAAACGCTCTATGCCGCTCTGGTGATACCGATTGTGTGGGGTAGGATGCTCCAATGGTGGCATCTTACCCTGCATTTTTATCGCTTCCGTCTTTTTCATCAGTCAATGTATCTAAATGAAGTTGTTCAATGACCTTCTGGTTGAGTTTTAACGTAAAATATTCGGCTCGATGTAACTCAATAGCTGGTTTTAATGCCCGATTGAAGGATTCAAGCCATGGGTGCTCAACAAGGACAATCACGGCAGAACTGCCTGGTGGTAACTGCTGTTGTATCTCCTTGAGATGCCGATTTGAAAACCCCATATCGATCATATGGGCAAGAAAACCACCAATAGTTGCACCAGTTGCCGCCCCAACCATCCCGCCAGTCAGACCACCCACCAGGCCGATAATGCCCCCCGTGATGCTCCCAAAGAGAACTCCCTGACCAATGTTGACATCTTCGGTTTCACGCATCTCCACACTTCCATCAATGCGCTTGACCAGTTCAGCTGCATTGACCATCCGAATCCTTGCCGATTGTTGCAATTCTTGTAATCGCGCAATCATTTCACCGGCGGTGGTCGCATTGCGAAATGCTAGAACAATAACATGCATTTCAGATTGACTCATACTGTTCGCTACTTTCTTCTCTTGACATTCTGGTGAACGTGATACAATAGAACTATCATACACTACTTGTCGGGGAACCGCTGGTCTGGTGGGAACACCGTGAGGCTGTCGCAAACCAGAACATACCCATTGCACCATCCCTGACGATAGAGGTCTCAACGGAGTTGAATCGTCATGGGATGTTCTTCTTGTCAGTCGGAGGTACCTTTGTGTGAGCAGATTTCTGTCGATCTCCCTGCTGCAACATGGTATCTTGCTCTGCTAGAATTGTTTATTCATGCGCTGGTACAACGTGCTCCCAATTCGGCGCATGAAGAAACGACTATTGATAACATTCGATTGGCAACCCATGAACTCTGTACCAATATTATTGAACATGCATATAATGGTGCCGAAGGTCGTATTCTGATGAGATTGACTCTGTTCATGGCCCCAGATCGGGTGGTGATTGAAACCTGGGATAGTGCTGCACCATTTGATCCAACCATTGTGCCACTTGACCCGGATATTATGGGTGATCGCGGGCGTGGTCTGTTCCTGATGCGCAACCTGATGGATGAAGTGCGCTACCAGGCACGGAGCAACCAGTCCTGGGTCTGTAACGATGGTATGCAGTGGCAGTGGGTCCCGCCTCAGGGGGAGCAGACACCCTATAACTACTGGTATATGGTAAAGTATTTGTAGCTTCAGCCGGTTCTTTTTCGGCGATGTGTTCACCACGCGGTGCAGCCATGCTATAATGCAAGGGCGCTGGGTAGTCTCTCTTCAGGAACCAGCAACAACCATTGATTGCTAACAGGAGCAGCAATATGATCTCTCTGCCCGCATCACTCGCTCATCAGATCGAACCGTTGACCAGACACTATGGTTCACCGCTCTCTATCATAGCTGATCTGAGTCGTCGTGACTTTGAACCGCTCAATAAAACCGACCGTATCGGTGAGGTGTGCATGGTCATTCGTCGCCCCGATGGTCGTCTGATTACCGCAATTAAAACGACATCGCCGCTTGATGCCTATCGTATCCCAACTGGTGGCATTAAACCCGATGAAGATATTGAATCCGCATTGCTCCGTGAGACGTTTGAGGAGACCAGCCTGGATGTCACGATTCGCCGTTTTCTGGCCGTTATTCAATATCGTTTAACGCCATTGTACGGCAATACCAGTGACTGGACGTTCTATACCTTTGTCTTTTTGCTCGATGAAATTGGTGGTCACTTGCATCCATCTGATCCATCGGAGAAAATCGCCGATTACCGCATGGTGTGGCCCACAGAGCTGCTGAACGTTGCTGAAACGCTCTATCAGAGTACGTCGGGTGAGGATCCGACATTTACCTACCCGGCCAATTCCTGGGGCGCCTTTCGGTCAATCGTTCACCAGGTGATCTACCACTTGCTTACCGACACGGTAGCGGCACTGACAGACAGCAACCTGTCTATCACAACGATCAGCCCGAGTGATAACCAGGGAGGGACATCACCATGACGGTCTTAAGTTTTGATGGTGAACAGCGTGCCCGTGAGGCCTTACGCCGCGTTGACGTTGCGCTCGAAGCCGATGTCACCCATGCACGGGCTATTCAAAAACAGGCGCACGCATTTCGTGATGATTTCTTTCAGGCATTTGAATTTATCGAAAACCAGAGTCTGCAACTGAATGAATTGATTATTCAGATCCAACGGGTGGATGCAAACCAGTTGCAAATCCAAACCCAGGGTCATCCCCTCTTCTACCTCATACTCGATGCTGAGGTTGCCTATGATAGCAAGCCAGCGCGTGCGGATCAACCCGCCGAATCGCCACCCACGGTTGAACTTGCTGCTCGCATGCTGGTCGTGTGTGCGCCACCCTATCGCGGCTTGCTGCGCCACTATGGCATCTTCCACGATGGCAGTTGGAAGCGCACCGTTTTTGGTTTTGGTGCCAATGGACTGTATCAGCAGTACACCGGTGTCCCTTCATTTAATGCCGATATCCTTGCGTTGGAAGCCTGTGATCTGCTGGGCTATGCAACTACGATGCACCCGACCTGGGCCAATCTGCTCTCGCGGGCCGAAACGATGACCTATGATATGGCACGTGATCGCAACGAAGTGAAAATTCACCTGACCGGTTTGGTCACGCCGCGCAACCAGCGATCCGGGTAAGCTGGTACAATAAAGGCGTAAGCATGTGGCAGGATAGCGTGAAAACGACATCCTGATCTTGTGATGATAGGTTTCCAAGAAAAACCAACACGTGAAGGAGTAACACATGAACAAAGGGTTGTTGTATGGAGTTATCGCTGGTGGTATTGTCATTGTCTTAGGCGTTATAGCCTTTTTTGTTGTCTTTGCCACCCAGACGGTCACGGAGCGACAGGCTGCTATTCCAGATTTGCTCGCTGCCGATACCGTTGTGTACGGAACGATTACCCCCAATCTGGCCGATCTGCCCAATGCGCAGCGTTTGTTATCGGCCTATCCGCAACTTGCGGTCCAGGAAGATCCCTCTACTGCTGATGAACCGTTGAACGAAGAGCTTGGGGTCAACTTTGAACAGGATATTGCGCCCTGGCTGGGCACCGAAGTCTCGTTTGCTATTGGTGGTCTGGGTGATATTTCAACCATCGAAGGCTCGTTTGATGATCCCGCGTTTAGCGATGAACTGAGCCAGCGCCTGCAGATTACCATGATTGCGGCTTCTACCAACAACGAAAGCGCTCAGGCATTTCTCGATAAGCAGCGCACAAACCGGGAAGCCGAAGGCGAACAATTTGCTTCCAACGTTCACCAGGAGGTAACGATTTATGAACAAACCAACGTCGAAGACCCGACGTATCCATTAAAAGCCTTTGCGCTGGTTGGCGATGTGGTGGTCTTCTCCAATCAGTCTACAGCCATTCAGGGGATGATTGATCGACAGGCAGGCGGCGGCGACTCGCTTGCGAGCAATCCCCGTTTTACGCGTTTGCGTGAGACGATGCCCGATGGGATTGGTTATATCTTCCTTGATGGTCAGGTTTTCAGCGACTTCTTTCAAACGGCGCTTGATGAGGCAACGATGGAATTGCCAACCGAACAGGCAGAACTCTTAGCACAACAGATGGGCAATCTCGAAGCACTGCAAGCCATGGGCTTTTCGATTGCTCTTGCTGGTGAAGGGGTTAAATTCGATGCAACCATCAATTTCGATCTCGGTGCCTTCAATGAAGAAGGTCGGGCGCTGGTCGAAGAAGCCCGACAACCCGTAGACGCTGCTCGCCTGGCGCAGATTAGCGATGAGGCCCTGGCGCTGATCACCTTCCGCCTACCAGAATCGTTTGGCCCAGGTATTATTGAGGCAATCAATGCGCAGGAAGGTGGCCCCGAAGGTCTGGCCGACTTTGAAGCACAAACTGGTATCAGCCTCGAACAGGACATTTTGAGCTGGATGGTTGGTGAAGTATCGCTGGTGCTGTTACCAACCGAAATGATCGCAGGCAGCACCCTTCCTGCTACGTATTTGTCCATTACCTCAGCCAATCTCGGTTCCGCCAGCACCGGATTAGACAAACTCGCTACGCTTGCCGGTATGCAGGGTGGCCTTCCTTTTGTCGCCGAACAGGTCGATGGCATTGACTGGCAGGTAGTTCAAGACCCATTTAGTGGTCAGACTGCGGGTGGTTATGCCGTCACCGATAGTGACGTGGTGATTGCGCTGGGCACGACCGCGATGAGCGCCTATGCAACCGGCAGTGAAGCGCCCATTACGGCAAGCAACAATTTTTCCGCGGTTATCAGCAGCCTGCCTGATCCCAATGGTGGTATCTTTTATGTCGATGTGGCAAATATCATGGATACGCTCAACACCCTTGGTGCAACCCAAGACATAGAACCGGAAGCACAGGAGGTGATTGACCCGTTGACGAGCATTGGCGCGGCCAATACACCGGGTATCAATGAAGATGGGGTTTCCATCTCCACCATGTTCTTCCGTATCCGTGGTGAGGGCCAGTAGGACTCAACGCATGAATATTCTGGGAGGGGTCAGCACGTGTCCTCTCCTGAACCTCTCATACCCGGCTTTGGGTCCACTTGCAAACCCTGGGGCGTAGCACGCTACATCCCTACAGGGCGGATGAACTTGGGAGAGGGGCCGGGGGTGAGGGCCTACGGCCTACATTCTCCCTCTCCCAAAGAGGGAGAGGGGTCGGGGGTGAGGGTCTACAACCCACATTCTCCCCTCTCCCCCCTTGGGAGAGGGGCCGGGGGTGAGGGCCTGCAGTAATGTAAGCACAACAAGAACAAGGAGCCAGATGATGCAACACACGAGAATCCACAAACCTCAGGCGATGCGAACACCCTGGCTGGCCTTGCGCCTGGTAGGTGTCCTGTTGTTCGGCGCAGTCGTTCTGCTCACCAGTAGCTCGCTCTTGCCAGTTCGGGCCCAATCGAATGAACGCTGTTTCAGCGAGACCGGTTTCTGTATACAGGGTCGTTTTTATAGCTTCTGGCAGCAACATGGCGGTTTACCCGTCTTTGGCCTGCCGATCAGTGCAGCTGAGACCGTCTTGATCGAAGGCCAGCCACGTCACGTCCAGTGGTTTGAGCGCAGCCGCCTCGAATGGCACCCAGAGCAGGAAGCACCCTATGATGTCTTGCTCGGTCGGCTCGGCGGAGATATGCTCCAGCACCAGGGTCGCGCGTGGCAAGCCTTTCCCACATCACCGACGACTGTACCAGTGGGGTGCCGCTTCTTTGCCGAAACCGGCCATTCACTCTGTGGCGATTTTCTAGCGGCATGGCAGGCGCATGGGCTGGAACGAGATGGTCAGCCTGGCTCTAGCACCGCAGAAAGCCTGGCGCTCTTTGGGCTGCCGTTGAGCGAACCAGTCGAAGAGACCTTGAGCGATGGACAAACGTATACCGTCCAGTGGTTTGAGCGGACACGCTTTGAACGCCATCCCCAGAATGACCCGTCCCATCGCGTGCTCTTTGGCTTGCTGGGCCGTGAGTTGATGCAACCAGCCACCGCTTTCGAGGGACCGGTTATTCCCGATCCACAACCATCGCCGGCGCCAACACCCACGCCGGCCGGTCCACCGCCGCCACCAGCACAAACACCTGAACCAACCGAAGCGACACCACTTGAAACACCGCCTATGCCCCAACCCATTGCCAACCAGCCGGCAACCATCGCTGGTCTGCTGGGTGGCGATATCCTGGTGTATGGTCAGATAGCATCCCGACCGAGCACACTGCCCAATGCCGAACGCTTGCTGGCAGCCTATCCCTGGCTCTTTTTTGACCAGTCATCACCGGACAACGCGATTACGACGAATCTAGGGGTATCAATCGATGAAGATATACTCCCCTGGATCGGTGATGAAATGGCCTTTGCTTTTGGCGGTCTGGGAGATCGCTTGACTCCCGAGATGCTGGCTGAAACGGATGATCCTAGTGACGTGCTGCGGTTTGGCAAATTCACGGTGATCCTGCCTTCACGCAATGCCGAAGCCGCATGGGCCTTTCTCAACAAGCAGCGCCAGTACCGCGAACGTCAGGGCGAACAGTTTGAGGTGATCGACTACCAGGGTATTCCGATTTTTGCCAAGAGCGATAGTACCGATCCCGATGCGCTCTATCAGGCGGCATTTGCGCTGGTCGGCGATTACGTGCTCTTCTCCAATAGTGTGAGTCAGATACGCACGATTATTGACCGACCAGCCGGCAGTGACGATGCCTTTCTGGTCAACCCACGCTACCAACGTTTGATGCACAATGTGCCAGCGGATGCGGCAGGGATGATCTTTGTGGACCGGCTGGTCCTGCAATCATCGTTCTTTGCGAGTCTGGTGTCAGCGACAACCGGTTCAACTGCGGTTGCTTCTCAGCAGCTTGTGCCGCGCAATGCAATGGATAGTCTGGGCTTATCGATTGCGTTGCTGCCGCGCGGGGTGCGGCTCGATATAACCACCATCTTTGATATGAGCCTGTTTGATGCGGCAACACTGGCACGCATTGAAGATATGCGCGAGCCGGTTAGTCCCGACTGGTTGCAGCTCATCAGCGATGAAGCAGTTGCTTTGCTGACGCTGCGTTTCCCCAGTGATATTGCTGAGCAGGTAGAAACCCTATTGCAGCAGGATCCAGCGGCTGCGGACGCACTGACCGAATTTGAAGAGATGACCAGTGTCGATTTGCAACGCGATTTGTTGAGCTGGGTCGGTGGTCAGCAAGCGGCGCTGGTTGTTTTCCCCGAAGCAGCAACCGGGCTGAGTGGCTTACCGTCGAGCTATCTGGCTATCACCGCAGCTGATCCCGTCGTGGCCGAGGCTGGTATAAGCAACATGTTTGACAGCATTGTGAGCAATAGCGACCTTGAGTCACTGGTCACGACCGAGACCATAGGGGGTGTCGATTGGCGAGCCGTGCAGGACCCAGAGTCTCCCGAACTGGCTCTTGGGTATGCCTTTGTGGGGAACGAAATCGTCCTGGCAGTGGGTGAAATCGGTATGGAACAGGCGGCCACGGGGCAGAATAACGCCATTGCCAACGATCCCAATCTGCTGGCCGTGACTGGCAATCTGCCCGTCGTCAATGCCGGACTCTTCTACCTGAATATCGAGGGGGTGTTGGAAGATTCTGATGGTTCTCCCGAACTCAACCCATTGCGTTCGCTGGGCGCTGCGGCGCTACCGGGGGTTGATACGACTGGTTTGAGTCGTGCCAGCCTTCTCTTGCATCTGCGGGCACCATAAATGCAGCGATCAAGCATACCTGTTTCGCAGATGCATCGCATCGGCCTGTCACTGCTGGCAGTCTGTTTGCTTGTGGCCGGGTGTGGCGGGACCGCGAGCGGTCCCCCCACACCAACCATCGCGCCCGCCGATCTGAGTCAACGTATTGCCGAGGTCATACGCCAGAGCCAGAGCCTGCAATTCCTGCTCGAATTTACGGGCGAACCCGCCTATGCCGATCCGGCCGGTCTCTTTCGCCTGATCTCGATAGAAGGTGGTTTGCAACGACCAGATCAGGCGATAGCAACATTAAAGGTTCGCAGCGTCGCCGGTGTTGCCGATGTGCGCCTGATTTCGTTGGATGGTCAATTGTATGTCACCAATCCGGTTACGCGGCAGTGGACCTGTGTCGAGCAAGGCGCACTCTTTGACCCGGTGGTGCTCTTCGATAGCAGTCAGGGGATCGATTATCTCATTCGTGACGTCTTTGAAAACCCGACCCTGATGCCGCCGGAAGAGATCGATGGCGTTCAGCAGTATCACCTGAAGGGCCAGATGCAAGGCTCATCCCTGATTGATATTACGTATGGGATGCTGGGCCTGGGCCTGGTTGAGGTAGATGTATGGGCCAATGCCGAAACCTTGCAGCCAACCCGCCTCGTCCTGGTTGACACGGGCACGAATGCCGAGGACCCGACGACCTGGACAATGACCTTTTCGGATTACGATCAGCCGATTGATATTCGTGCGCCGATAACCTGTGAATAAAGCGGCAGCCGACGGAGACTTGCCGCCAGGCATTGCCAAAGGATACTATGGCCCACCCTGCATCAACCCAGGCCACTGTGCAACCGCGCATCAACCCTTGGATAACGCTGAGTCTGGTCTGTATCGCCGTCTTTGTCGGCTCGGTTGATCTCACCATTGTTTCGGCGGTGCTACCACGCATCGTTACCGACCTGAACGTCTCGATTGATAGCGAATTAAGCTATGCCTCCTGGATCATCTCGGGCTATTTGCTGACCTATACGATTAGCATGGCCTTTATGGGGCGATTCTCCGACCTCATTGGGCGGCGGATGATGTATTTTGTCTGTCTGCTGATCTTTCTGCTTGGCTCTGCTATCGCTGCCATTGCCTGGACGCTGGACCTGGTGATTCTTGGCCGGGTGGTGCAGGCCCTGGGCGCCGGGGCCATTGTCCCAATCTCCATGGCCCTGGTCGGTGATCTGTTTGCGCCGGAGAAGCGTGCGCCTGCCCTGGGTTTTGTGGGCGCCATTGAGACGATAGGCTGGATGGTGGGCCATCTGTATGGCGGCGTGCTGATGGCGCTCTTCGATGACTGGCGCTTGCTCTTCTGGATCAATATCCCAGCCGGTTTGCTGGCCCTGGGACTCACCTGGTGGGCGCTGCGTGATGTACAGCCCCGCCGCGCCAGTGGCACATTTGACTGGCCTGGCGCCCTGCTGCTGAGTGCCAGCTTGATTGCCCTGAATGTCGGGCTATCGGCTGGCTCCGAGCTGGGCCTGACTGATTTTTATGGTCAGGTACAGGGTCTGCCTCCCTATGCGCTCCCGCTCGTGCTCAGTTCGCTGCTGCTCTTTGTTGCGTTTATCGTGGTCGAACAGCGTGTTCGTGACCCATTGATTGATCTCGCCATGTTCCGCCAACCCATGGCCGCCAGTGCCTGTCTGATCAACGCCCTGTTTGGTTTTGTGCTGGCCCTGGCTCTCACCAATGTGCCGCTCTTTGTCAATGCGCGGCTCGGTCTGCTCAACCCCACCGACATGACGATACTGCGCACCGCCGCCTGGGATAGCGGATGGTTGCTGGCTGCGCTCACGCTGACTATGGGCTTGCTGGCGGTGCCCGGCGGCTGGCTGACCAACCGGCTTGGTTTGCGCCCCACGACGATGATTGGTCTGGTCCTCACGCTGGTGGGTTTTGTATTGCTCAGTACCTGGCAGAGTGATACATCCTATCTTATGATGTCAATACAATTGATGATCACTGGCATTGGCATGGGCCTGGTGATCTCACCAGTGGCGACCGCGATATTGCAGTCCGCCGATGCTGAACGCCGCGGCAGCGCATCTGCTCTGGTGATTACCTTACGGCTGGTGGGGATGACGCTGGGTGTCTCTGTACTGACGCTGTGGGGCGTCTATCGCCAGAATATGCTGCGCAGCAACGCTGATGCCGCAGCGCAAGCGGGCATTGATTATGCGCTGGCAAGCAGCGACCCGGCCCAGTTTTTGCTGGCCGTAGCCACCACCGTCATCGGTGAGATTTTCCTGGCTGGGGCCATCGCCAGCCTGTTGGCGCTGGTGTGTGCGTGGTGGTTGCGGCCGGTGCTGGATGAGACCAGAGGAGAACATCGTGCAACTTGAAGCGTATTTTAGGGTATTAGATGCGGATTTCATCCTCATCAAGGGACACCGGATCGGTATTAATGACGTGCTTGACCTCTACCTCGAAGGCTATTCGCCGGAAGAGATTGTCCAGTATGATCGCACACTGCAGCCCGTAGAAGTCTACGTTACAATCACCTGGTACCACCAGAACCGCACCGAGGTAGATGCCTATCTCGCACGGATACGGGCATGGCGTGATACCAAATTGGGTGATCGCTGGTATGCGCTTTGATAGAACGCGGAGCGCCTGCTTTGTAAGGTCGCAGCGCGATGCGACCCTACAAAGCAGGCTGCAAGCCGCACCTATGTCTCATATCGATGAACCGAATTTGGTATGATCAGTACTGGCATGAAATGGTGGCACGTGAACCGTCAGACGTCGTCAAACGGTTGCGAGCGTTGCAGAACGAACGATCCAGGACACGAGGAACAGCATGAATATCCGGTTTCTCCTGGACAAACATCTCCCATTGCGATTTGCAGCAGAACATGCACACATCCTGTTCCGATGATGAAAAAAAGGACAAAATGTGTATTATATGATATACTATTCATGGTTAGGGGCACGATCTATCTGACCCCAGGATAAAAGCGGCATTAAAAAGAGGTTTTTTCTATGCAATATCTTAAGAATAGCCTACGTAACGGTGTTACTCTGTGGCTTATAGCCATACATCTTGTGTTCATTCTCAGTTCCTGCGGTCAGATATTCTCGCCTTCACCGGAGCGAACCGAGGCATTTGGGCCTCAAACGCCAATTACTGAGGGACAACCCTCGCCAGCATCAGGGGATGCGATACCCGAAACGGAACCGCTGTTGAAACCGTTACCGCCAATGGATGATAATCCATCCGAGGCAGCACCTGAGCAAATCCAACCACTCCCCTCGCCAACGGTGCCAGCAACATCCGAAGAGCAAGCCCCACCGGCGCCGCCGCCACCGCCACCGCCGGCAGATACCGCAACTGCTCTACCGCCGCCGCCAACAGCGACCGCTACGGCGCTGCCACCGCCACCGACGGTCGCCCAGCAGCAATCACCAATCTATGTTCGCCCATCACCATTGGATGAGAGCTTTACACAGGCCATGCGCTCAGATTTTGTCGGCGATATTGCGGCTTATGGCGATCAGATGCCCCGCTACGATTTACAGTACCGCATTTTTCCGGATCAGGCATTCTTGGAAGGCAAGGTGACGATTGAATTTCCCAATCGGACCGGCATACCCCTGCAGAATGTCGTCTTACGGCTTTATCCCAACTTTCCCCAGGACGCCTTTGGCAATGGCGGAAACACCCGCATGGATGTGACGGCTGTGCGTGTCGCTGGTCAGGAAGTGGTAAACAGCCTTATTGCCCAGGATACAGCGCTTATGGTGCCGTTTAGCGTTCCCCTCCAACCAGGTGAATGGACCCTGTTGGAACTAGATTTCAACGCCACCTTTATATCATGGGAGGATGGCAACTGGCCGTTACCCTCATACTATCCCATGCTTGCCGTGTTTGACCAGAATGAGGGTACATGGCGCACCGATGTTACTGATTTTGTCGATCATGTATTTGCCGAAAGTGCCCTGTATAGTGCTGAAGTCACGGTCCCGACCGGTTTAACATTGCTTGCCAGCGGCACAACCATCAATACCGTGCCCCAAGCGGATGGAACGACCACACATACTCTTCGCACTGGCCCCGTGCGCGAATTTGCCATGGTTGTGGGGAATTTTGAATCGGTGCAGCGACAGGGCGGCGATACCGGCGATGTTCTGGTCACTGTCTACAAAGTTGTTGGCAGCGATTTGGATATTGGTCAGGTAGCCGATGTTGCCGCAACCTCGATTGCCAACTACGACCGTCGTTTTGGTCGTTACCCCTACAATGAGTTGGAAGCGTATGTCTTCCGCGGCGGCTATCGTGGCGGCTGGGAATATCCTGGCATGTTTATGTTATCCTGCGAAACCCATATTGATGCTGGCCGGCGATATGTGACAGCCCATGAAGTTGCCCATCAGTGGTGGTACAACGTGATTGGCAACGATATCTACCGCCATCCCTGGCTCGATGAGGCCCTGGCGCAATACAGCGGGATCATTTATGCCGAAGATGTTGCCGGCGCAGATGTCGCCGCATCCGATTGGGAACGCGAAGTCATGCAACGCTACCGACCAGCACTGCAAGAAGGTGATTATCCTATCGGCTTAGCGATCTATCAATATCCAAACTTTAATGTCTATTTTCACACCGTATATGGCAAAGGCCCGATCTTCTTGTTAGAGCTACGCAATCAGCTCGGTGATGACGTGTTTTTCCGCGCACTGCAACTCTACTACGAAAAACATCGCTATCAGGTATCGCAACCTCATTTCGTACAAGAGGCATTTGAAGAGGCCAGTGGTCGTGATTTGCAAGAGCTCTTTCAGCTCTGGGTCTATGGTTCATAGGAGAAACGTGTCCCAAAACTGATAGATGAATATGGAGAAAGACAATGAACTGTCCAAACTGTACCAAACGCCTTACGAACCAGGATCGGTTCTGTCCTTATTGTGGCGCTTCTGTGTCTGGATCAACATCCTCGCCGACGATACCGCTTGTTGGTGTCGTCCTGGCCGTGCTCGTGGTAGGAATACTTGGTCTGGGTGGTCTCTTCCTCTTATCTTCAGGTGAATCCAATCCGCCTGCCATCGCCGAGAACAGTTCTCCTGCTGCGCTCCCCGACGGTCCAATCGCCGATACCGCAGCAACAGCTGCTGCGAACGACGTCGAGCATTTGAATGGGACTGCCACTGCACTGGCAGCAACCATAGCGGCAGGTGCCTCTGGACAGACCGAGACTGCACTCAATGAGACCGCCGCAGCCCTGGATGCTACTGGTACAGCGCTTGCAGAAGCGTCAGAACGTGCGGAGTATACTCCCACGTCACCGCCAGCAGCCGCGATCCCCGAAACCAATCCGCCACCCCCACCGCCATCGGGGCCAACCAATCCCGACACAGCGCTCCCATCCAATTTCGCTGGCACCTGGAGCGGCGTGTTTCATGATGTCCACCGTGATATTCCCACGATCATGTATGTTCAAGAGGTAGCTGGGAATACATTCGCTGGGCAAATCAACTACCCTGATAGTGAGAACACGTTCACCGTGATGAATGGTTCACTGGCGACCAATTTCACTGGCGAAACAGCACGATGGCAACAGGTTGCTGGTTTTAGCTCGGCTACGGGGGGCACCTGGTTGAAATTTACTGAGCCGGAGATGATTCACGGCAATGATGCGACAGTCATCGGTGGCTGGTACTATATGCGTCTTACCAGTAATACGAGCATGCAAGGAGTCTTTTTTGAGCCGGGGAATAGCAACACCGCACGTGGCAACCTTGAGCTTACCCGTACTTCATCCGCGATTGTTCCCGAAACCCGGCCCGAACCAGTTCCCAGTGGACCATCGGCGGCCTTCTTACAAGGCACCAGATGGGGTGGCGAGACCCAAGACCAGCATCGTGATATCCCAATGACCATTTATTTCCAGAGCACGTCCGGTTCTGATTTTTCAGGCCAGATCAACTATCCTGACAGTGGCAATACCACCACCAATATCAGGGGTTCCATGGTCAGCAGTACATCATCTGAGCCAGGCAAATGGCAACATGTTTCGACGAGAGAATCATCTGGCCCAACGTTGCTCACATTCACTGAAGTCTCGATGGAACCCGGCGGCAATCCGGCAACCCTCCTGAACGGTTGGTACTACGCTGTGATCAATGATAACGACACCATGCATGGGGCCTTCTTTGCCAGTAAAGGCGACTCGCAACCACGCGCGACCTTTGGAGTCATAGCAGGCGCCAGCGCATCGCCAGACCCACCTTCAGGGTCATCAAGACCATCATCCAAACCATCTGGTGGCACCCAGAGTGGAGAACTGATTGGCACCTGGAGCGGTGTGTTTCATGACGTCCACCGTGATATTCCCATGATTATGTCTATTGATCAAGAAGTGGGACCCACCTTCGCCGGTACCATAAACTACCCAGACAGTGACAATACGACGACGATTTTGCAAGGCAGCATCGTTACGTCGTTTTCTAGTGAGCAAGAGAGATGGCAATATGTACCTGGTTATGGCGGTCCAGGCATCTGGATAACGTTTACTGAACCAGATATGCTTCCTGGCGGCAATCCAGCGACCGTGCTGAATGGATGGTACTATGCGCGTGTTACCAGCGATGGAACGATGAAGGGCAACTACTATGAGAATCGCACCTCTACAATAGTAAGAGGCAGCTTTACCCTCAACCGTTGATGTGTGGGCTGTCGGTACCGCGGTCACCAGCACATTCCCTGGTGACCGCGGTACGGTGGCGCTCCGTGTGGTAGACGGGTTGCGCGGCTACAAGCCGCGCCTCCATCTGAACACATCAGATCAACGTGGTTACAGCACTAGCTCTCCGGCTCAAATTTCAGCGACACCGAGTTAATGCAATACCGCTGGTGGGTCGGTGCCGGGCCATCATCAAAAACATGCCCCAGATGCGCCCCGCAGTTGGGACACAGCACTTCCGTCCGCACCATAAAGAGGCTGCGATCCTCCTCGGTAGCAACATGGTCCGGGTCAACCGGTGACCAGAAACTCGGCCAGCCCGTCCCCGAATCAAATTTCGTATCAGAATGAAACAGCTCAAAACCACAGCAACTGCAGTGGTAGCTGCCCTTCTCTTTGTTATAGGTATACTCACCCGAAAACGGTCGCTCCGTGCCCTTCTTGCGACACACACGATACTGTTCCGGGGTCAATTCTTGCTTCCATTCGGCATCGGTTTTGACAATATTCGGTTTCATTGCTGCTTTTGCTCCTTATCGAATCGAAGATCTGTTTTTGTACTTGTTGAGTAGAGAGAGACCAACATAGGTTGAACCGTTTCGCACACGACGCTGGGGCTATACATATGACGCATAGCATGTGGTTCTGGTTGCAGGAGCGAATCAGCACACAAACAGGCCATCCTTTTCGTCTTATCATCGGCAACGCCCATAGTACGCCAAACCATGGTATCATACAAGGACACTCGTCTCGTTCGTCTATCTCGATCAGGATAAACCAGTGATACGCAAATGGCGTTAATCGATAGACGTAGGTGCGGCTTGCAGCCGCACGGCGGTCGGGACGACCGCACGCACGCATCAGACGGAGGTGTGGCTTGCAGCCCACGCAAAGCGGCAACGAGGCGCTACGCGTCCGAGCAAAGTGCATACCACTGATCACCTGAATTTGGTGTGAGGAGTTCATCACCAGCAGCAACCCTGCTCAACCAGTGCGAACTCACGCCAAAAACCTGTGAAATGTCCTTCAGATATGCGTTCAGATCATTCCTATGGTTCGGTCTCTGATGCCAGAATTGAGAAACCATGAACGTAAAAACAACGCAACAGTTCATCAACCAGACGCATGCTAAAAGTGTCGATTTGCAGCAACGGATTGCCGAACTTGAACTGGTCTCAAAAGCCATCCGAGCAAATTCTCTGAATCATCAGGAAGCAGTTGAGACAAGCGGCGATCTGTTTTTGAGACTGCTTCTTGAGCAGCAACTGGCACAGCAAAACCAGGAACTGGCCCATCTGCGTGCCCAGCATGAGCGTTTCCAACGCATCCTGAACGAATCTCCCGATTGGGAATACTGGCTTGCCCCGGATGCATCATGGAGCTACTGCTCGCCATCATGTGAACCCATCACCGGTTATCCACCCGAATCCTTTGCTACCGATGCCAATTTGCTCGCTCGTATTATCCATCCGCTCGACCGTGCGCTTGTCTTGCACCATCTGCAACAGCAGCAACCGTACCGCGTGCAGTTCCGCATCTATACAACCAATGACGAAGTACGCTGGATCGATCAAGTTGGTCAACCGATTACTCAAGCCGATGGTCACCAGACAGGGTTTCGTACCATCAACCGTGACATCACCACGCTGAAACAGAACGAAGAACGGTATCGCCTGGTCGTTGACAACACTGGTCAGGCACTGGTGATTATGCAAGATTGTCGTGCGGTCTTTGTCAATCCGGCTGGCGAACAGATCACCGGCTACACTGCCGCCGAATTGATCGTCATGGATGCTCAGACGATCATTCAGATCATCCACCCTGATGATCGTGATCTCGTTCTGGAATGCATGCACCAGCGTCTGGCCGGGCAGGATGTCGTGAACCGCTATGAATTTCGTCTGGTACGCAACGATGGAACCATCTGCTGGGTCGAGACGATCAATGTGTTGATTGACTATCACGACCGACCTGCCATCCAAATGTCCTTCATCGCTATTACTGAGCGCAAACATGCAGAACAGGCCCTGCATGAAAGCGAAGCCTGGTATCGCGCACTCTTTGAAAAAAACCACGCTATCAAGCTGCTCATCCACTCGCAAACCGGCGCCATTATTGATGCCAATGCCGCTGCCAGCGAATTTTATGGCTATCCGCTCGCCACACTGCGCACTATGAAGATCACCGATATCAACATGCAGCCGGTGGATCAGGTCTTTGCAAAGATGCAATCTGCCTACACCGAACGCCAGCAGATATTCTCCTTTCAACATCGGCTGGCTTCCGGCACTATCCGCGATGTGGAAGCCTATGCCGGTCCAATCGAGATTCATGGGCAACCCCTGCTCTTCTCCATTATCCACGACATCACCGAACAGAAAGCAATCGAGCACGCCTTGCGCGAAAGCCAGGCCTTCATCGAGCGTGTTGCCGATACCATCCCCTATATTCTCTATGTGTATGACCTGGTCGATCAATGTCTGATCTATATCAATCGCGAAATAGATCCCCTGCTGGGGTATACACCACAGCACATAATTGAGCTGGGCCATCCTGCTATCGATTTGCTCCTGCACCCGGATGATCGTCCCAAAGTCGCCGAACAACGCACCTTTTTGCCAATGCCAGCGATGATGCCATCCGCACAACCGAATTTCGCCTCAAAGAGCGAACCGGAGGATGGCGCTGGTTTGACGTGCGCGAAACCGTGTTTACCCGTACTCCCAACGGTCATGTCCAGCAGATTCTGGGCATTGCCCACGATATCACCGAGCAAAAACGCGTTGCCGATGCGCTCCGTCTCAGTGAAGAACGCTATCAGCGTGCCGTGAATGCCGGTCGCGTCGGTATCTGGGATTGGGATCTGGAAACCAACGAGATCTACGTCGCCCCCAACCTCAAAGCCATGCTTGGCTATGCCGATCATGAAATCACCAATACCCTCGATGATTGGGGCAGTTATGTGTATCCCGATGACGTTATCACCGTCATGACTGCGGCTGAAGATCATATAGCCGGTAAAACGCCTGTCTACGAAGCGGAACACCGCATGATCCATAAAGATGGCAGCCTCCGCTGGGTCTTTGTGCGTGGCACGGTCATTCGCAATGCCGCTGGTCAGCCAGTCCGCATGTCCGGCACCGATACCGATATTACCGAGCGGAAACGGATAGAGCAAGCCCTTGAAGCCAGTCAGGCCCAGTTGCAGGCCATCTTTGATCATGCAGTCGTCGGCATTGGCCTGGTTGATACTCAGGGCCGCTGGCTCAACGTCAACCGCAGCGCCCAGGAAATGCTTGGTTATACCCATGCCGAATTCCTCCAGATGCGCTACCTTGATATCACCCACCCGGATGATTATGCCACCAGCCAGACCCGTTTTGCGGCGCTGCTCGCTGGTGAAGTCAGCGATTACAGCCTGGAAAAACGCTATATCCGGAAAGACGGCAGCACCTTCTGGGGCAACGTCGCTATCAGTGCCATTTGTAATCATCAGGGACGGGTAACAACGGTCGTGGGTATTTTGACCGACATGACCGAGCGGAAATTGGCCGATATGCAGATTCAGCGATCGCAAGAACGCCTGCTCACCGGCATGAACCGCCTGCGCCAGCGCAACAACGATATGCTGCTGCTCAATCAGATGAGCCATCTGTTGCAGGGTTGTGTCAACCTCGAACAGGCGTACCATGTGGTTGCACTCATTGCCGCACAACTCTTTGAAGGGCAAACGGGCGCAATTTACCTCTCCACTTCTGACCACAGCCAGCTTGAAGTTGTAACTGTCTGGGGCGAATCAGCGCAGCTGCAAACCACTATCGACCCACACGGTTGCCAGGCGTTCACCAGCGGTACCGCTGCACTCGTCTGTGCATCATACAACGTCTTTTGCTGTGATCATGTGCCACCATTTTCTCACGATAACGATGCATCACTCTGTGTGCCACTCGTCGCTCAGGATGAAACACTCGGTATTGTCCACTTGCTGCATCACAACATCAGTGGCTATGAAATCTGCCAGCGTTGGCTGCAACTTGCCGATATGGTGGCTGGTCATATTGCCCTGGCGTTTACCAACATCGCCCTGCGTGAACGATTACACCATCAAGCCATTCACGATGCCCTGACCGGTCTCTACAATCGCCGCTACCTCGATCAGACCCTGCCGCATGAACTGGCACAGGCGAGCCAAACCGAGTCCCCCGTTGGTCTGATCATGCTCGACATCGATCACTTCAAATACTTTAATGACACCTATGGCCATGACGCTGGCGATGCCATGCTCCGTATCGTGGGCAACGCACTCCGCCAGCACACCCGCAGCAGCGATATCACCTGCCGCTACGGCGGCGAAGAATTTACCGTGGTGTTGCCCGGTGCATCAATCGAGATAAGCCAGCAGCGAGCCGAACAGCTGCGCCGGGCTATCAGCACGCTGAGCATCGAACACAATGGTCAGGTCCTGGGTCCCATCACCATTTCGTTAGGGGTCTCGGCATTTCCCCAGCACAGCAGCAACGCCGATGATCTGGTCAAAGCAGCCGATATCGCGCTCTATCAAGCCAAGGTCCAGGGTCGCAACCGTGTGATGGTCTCGGATCAACAACCAGAGATGCTCCCGATGGTTGCCCAAACGTCTCCATACCCACATTTATAACAGAACGCCATGTACTGTACACACACCGTGCAGTCTCCCTTCTCCCCTTGTGGGAGAAGGGCCTGGGATGAGGGGTTTCGCGACCCAGAAAAGCGCGAATGAGATTCACCACAAAGAACACGAAAAACACAAAGGTTTCACAAAGGACGATTTGCACCTGAGAATCTTCTCCCACAGAGGGGGCAGGGAGAATGGAGCACGGACGTCCCGTCCGCCGCAAACATTCTGCTGTATCGCCCTCTTTTACGCATAACGACGCAGCGTGCTGCGCCAAACGCACGCAG
>JAAURD010000077.1 GCA_012034075.1 Chloroflexaceae bacterium
TCAACGCATCATACTCGGCTTGCGCCTGCTTGAGCTGAGCTTTTGCTTCCTCCACACGCAATTCCAATTCACGCGTATCCAGTACAACCAGCGAATCATCGCGTTGTACCTGGCTCCCTTCATCGACCAGAATATCAGCAACTGTACCACTTAATTCAAAGCGAAGCTCAACACTGCTAATGGGGACCACTTCTGCTTCAGCAACCACGCGATCAACCGCCTGCACCGGATCAAGATCATCTATTGTCGGACCTTCTTGAGCCTGTTCTGGTTCACTCGTGTTACCACCTCGCAAAAAGAAAAAGTAAAAACCACCACCAAGCACTGCGAGGAGGGCGATCGCTATCAGTATATTCCGCATGCATCACCTCTCTTATTGATTGTAGTCCACATTCAGAAGAAAATCCGCATACTGTCTATCCATCTTCAATAGAACAAGCATCAAAAGATGCCTCCTATATAATCTGTGCTGCTCATACCTATATCGTGCCAGCACGCATTGAATAGTTAGCAGACGAAATAAAATCATACCATAAAAACCTGGTCTGCGCAATAAATATGCTATTCTTTTCAGGTTTTTCTCAGCTTATACGAGATTTGTCTGCTTCGTAGACAAACATCAGTTCGATACCATTGCAACATCGGCAGCCTTGCCTTTCCCGCCTGATAGCAACCATCGAGCAAGCAGAGCATGGAGAGCTATTGATTTGTGGCAGCTAAATCACTTTCGCGTGCAGCATCACGTGCCAGACGTTCCTGACGAATCTCATCAAGAGCGTTGCGGGTTGTATCCGACTCACTCATCAAACGGGTAAACGCATCGTCGTCAAGAGCAACGACTTCAACTTCGTTTTCTGGTGCTGCCCGCACCGTTGATGTCCGCGTACCACCGCTAAGTAGACCGATTTCGCCAAAATACTGCCCCTGTTGTAAACGATCAACAACAATTTCTTGACCATCCGGGTGCATCAAAAAGATCTCAACTTCACCACGCGTGATGATAAAGAAGCGATCAGACATATCCCCCTGATTCACAATGGTAGCACCAGGTTCATAGGTGGTGCGTTCAAGCTGACGCGTGACCCAGGTCATCTGATCGACGCCCAGATTGGGTAGCGCACGAGATACATACTGATTTGCAACCTGACCATCGACGACGATAATGGCCCGCGATGCCCGGCGAGCCAGGTCGCTATCGTGGGTAACCATCATGATCGTCTTTTTACTTTCCGAAACCAGTTTTTCAAAGAGGGCAAAGACCGAATTTGCCGTGCGTGAGTCCAGGCTACCCGTTGGCTCATCGGCAATGAGGATGGGCGGATCATTGGCCATGGCGCGAGCAATAGCAACACGCTGGGCCTGACCACCGGAGACGGCTGATGGCAGTTTATGACCATGTTCAGACATGTCTACCTGATCGAGCAGTTCCATTGCACGGGTGTAGCGTTCACCCGGTTTATACATATTGCAAAAATCCATCGGGAGCATCACATTTTCGACCAGCGAAAGGGTCGGCAATAACTGGAAAAACTGGAAGATAATACCCAGATTACGTCCACGCCAGACTGCCATCTGTCCTTCTGTAAGCCCATGTACAGCAGTATCACCCACCAGAACTTCACCCGATGTGGGCCGGTCAATGCCGGTGATCATATTGATCAGCGTAGACTTGCCGCTACCAGATTTGCCAATAACGGCAACAAACTCACCCCGATCCACTTGAATATCAACGCCTTTGAGCACCGTGACCCCACCAGCAGCGGTTTTATAGGTTTTGACAATCTTGCGTAACTCGATCAGGTGTTGGTTACCATAACGATACGTGCCATTCTCTTCTCGTTTTGGGCGTCCAAACGAAAAAAGGCGCTTGAGCATAAAAGCACCTCCCAGGTGACGAACTTGTGCTCTTTCACAAAAAACATTTCATCCAGTCGTACTGTGTTGCGGCACAGGTAAACCGGAACACAAACGAGTATAATGCATCAATATGAAGAAAAAATGAACATACAGTGAAGGGTTATCAACCGTTTTGTTTTGCCGTTTTGTTCTGCTATGGCCTGTTTCTGTCAGGTATGCATTCCTTCCAGCATCTCTGGTAACATTCTATACGTCGTGGTGCCTACACCCGAACCCGTCTCATAGAGAGCATGAAGAGCACCAGATAATGCCTTGATACGTATTATACCACGTGTTGGATCCAGGTCACCGAAACAGTTTGGACACGGTTCAAGAGCACTGGCAGAAGAACAAACAAGCGCCACTACCAGAACGTGGCAGTGGCGCTTGTTATTACCCCTTTATAATCAAAATAAACTTGTATGTTCGGTTAGCGTCGCCAGATATTGGCGATGGAGTGCAGATCAACAAACGAACCGAAGAGTATGCCGACTCCGGCCCCAAACGAACCAAATAGAATGGGCAACGATGGCCCAAAGACGGCCAGACTGGTAAAGCCGGGGATAAACCCGGATACTAGCGCAATACTCAACAGAATACCCAGCGCTGCTCCTCCTAGAAGACCAAGAAACGTATCCGTGGTTGAGGTTGCACGGGCCATCCGACTTAAACGTTGATCACGCCGTTTTTCCTGACGTACCAACATACGTAATTCCTGAGACGATTGACTTTCTCGCGTCTGCATCATAATATAATCCTTCTTTCTGTGCTCTTTCTGTGCTTAAAAGTGATATAGACAGATAATTCAAGACATATATGCATATGTGGTCCTTGTTGATGCACCTTTACAGGATAAAACCTCTTTTTGGTAGAGACATAGCAACAATGGGGCATGACAGCATCGCATGCTATCGACTATGCATACCTACCCAGAAGGAAAACCAACGCAAACACCGATCTACGCGTACCTCCCGGATGTCTTTCATTACCAGCTATGAGTCAGGGGTTTAAACTCAGAGGTAATTTGTGCTCAAAATGAGTATAGCACAGAGGTTAAGAAAAGTCAATACCTAATTTGCAAACATAAGAACCTCTTTTTTTGTACTTGTTTTCACAAAGCGCCACTTTGTATATTATTTCACAGATACGAAAACACCCTATTGTGATAAAAAACACAGCTATTCAGCTACGAGCGACCTCGTATCAGCAACGATACGACACGCTTCTGCATTGCGTTCAGGGAAGATTGACGCGTTGACCCGGAACGATGGTGGCTTGTATCGAGACCGTTATACCGGTGGTTGCGTGAATCTGCTGTTGGATCGTATTCAGGGTGTCTGGTGTCACCTGGCTCTCCGGAAAGGTGATGATCGTTGCAGTGATCAGGACCTGCTCTGATGCTGTTTCTGCTTGGAACGTCAGATCCGCGACTTGAGCCGACTGATCCACGATTGCTTGCTGAAAGAGGTGTTCTATGGTCAATTGCTGACTCAGTGCTGCCAAACTGGTTTGCGAACCTGGTATCAACGTTGCACGAATAGTCACTGTCTCGTGAACTTCTTCGGAAAGCGTTTGTTCAAAGTCCAGAAGACGTTCTGGAGTAACCTCGCTCGTTTCAAAGACAACAATGGTTGCCTCGATGAGATAGCCGGTTTGATCCTGGCGAATAGTCATCTCTTGTATACTGGCTGAGTCAGTCTCTACCTGGTTCGTAAAGAGTGTATTGAGGCGGTTTTGCCGGTTCGCTTCATTGACGGTAACCAGAGTGGTATAGGTAAGCAGCAGGGTAATGATTACAAGCGAACTAATGGTGACACTCAATCCTTTTTTAAGCTGTTCTCGTTCGTTCCAGGCAGGGTAAAATCCCAGCGCAAGAAACGTCAAAGCACTGGAGAAAACAATTGCTACCAGGTTGGTTGTGAACAGAATGAGCGCACCGGCCGACATTGCTAGCTGTGATGTGCCAAGACCATAGCCGACAACGCAGAGTGGCGGCACCAGGGCGGCCGCAATGGCAACACCGGGCAGGGCGGCCGCTACCTCTTTGCGACCAAGCGCATAGCCAGCGGCAGCACCGGAAGCCAGGGCGACGAGCAGATCGAGCAGGTTGGGTTGCGTGCGCCCAAGAATCTCGTTTGTAGCTGTCTGTATCGGTGAGATCATGGTAATGAGCAAGCCAAACGCAATGGCTAACGCAATGCCCTGGGTGGTTGCACGTGCGGCGATCCCCAGCATGCGGATATTGCCTTGTACAATGCCCATTCCCATTGCCAGAATAGGACTCATCAAAGGCGCCACCAGCATCGCCCCAATAATCACCGCAGCGCTATTTTGGAGCAGTCCCAGGATGGCAATCGTCGCCGCTAGCGTAATCAGCACAAAAAAATCAACCGATGGCCGTGCTGCCTCCTGCATCGCTTGATACACTTCAGTCCGGCGTTCCACCGTCAGGGTTGGTAAGTTGTCAGATACCAGTTCCCAGAGGGTGATGATCCACGATTTTTTGCGATTCTCCTGTGATCGCATGATCATGGTAGGAGTAGTGACTGTACTGGCAACATCTACCGGCAGACCACCAAAAAAGGCTCTGCCCATAAAACTTTCGTTCGAAGCGCCCATAATCACCAGGTCATGCTGGCTGGCCTCAGTCACTATCCCCTCTCGCACCGTTTCAGCAGTCAGCATGTGGGCCGTCACTGGGAGTGCAGCGGAATCAGAACCAGACGCCTGATCAAGATACGCCTGTGCCTGGGTAATCGCTTCAGCATCAGTTGTCGGCGTGATGACATGGATCATGTGTATGGCGCCATCTTCGGCGGAGATTAAGTTCCGTGCCAGTTCCACCGCTGCCGCTGTATAGGGACCACCAGCAGTGGGCACCAGAATACGCTGGATCTGCGATGGGAACATCCCCTTGATGATCAGGACCTGACATTGAGCGTACCGGAGGATGCGCTCAAGGAATGGCTCTGTGGCACGTGGGTCGGACGGATCGAGCGTTGTTTCGGTGGGCCAGCCAAGCAACAAGAGGTCGATCTGGTTTTCACGGATGCTGGCAAGGATACCGGACGTTGGGTTGGGCGCTAAACGCACCTGGGTCACAATATCCACCTCTGCAACGGCGTCCTGTCTGGCCAGAGCGGCTAACGCTTGCCATTCCTGTTCGGCAATCTGACGTTGGAGCGAAAGTGGCAACTGTTCGGGCAAGGCCAGGACTTTGACCAGAAACAACTGGCCTTGCCGTTGTTGGGCAAGGGTTATTGCCGACTGGATCAGAAGCCCGGCGGTTGAACGCTGTGACACGGAAAGCATCACACGGTACGATGCCTGGTCATCCAGTGTCGTTGCATGCTCGCCAACCAGTACTTCTTGCTGATAGAAGGTAGCACTCTGCCGACGTGCATAAAAACCATAGATCAGGAGACCTGCACCCGCCCAGATTCCAATAGGCCACCAGGTTTGCACACCGATAAAAACACCGAAGAACAGACTGATAACGATCACCAGCCATGGAAAGAGGGGATAAAAAGGGAGTTTGAAGCGACGATTATCGGGGAGTGTTGATTGACGGCTCAGTGCATCGGGAAGATGCAGCAGTATGGTTACACCCAGAAAGATCAGTGCAACCAGTTCGGCTATGACTGGAAGCGATGTCAACAGAAGCAGGAAAACACTGAACACGGCAATCAGCGTCAGCGATGCAATCGGGACATCCTGTTTGTTTGTGATCTGGTCGAAAAACGGCGGTAGAAAACCTGCATCAACCATCGAGTCAATCAGACGCATTCCATGAACCAGCGCCAGATTGAGACCAATCAGGTTGATAGCAACCCCTGCCAGGGCATAGAGCGTTACTGGTACATCAGAAATAACCGGATTCAATCGAGCAATGATTTCGACCAGTGGTGCAGAACTCACTGTTGGGCTTGCTTGGGTAATAACATATACGACCAGCACACCAGGTACAAACGTCAGACCACCAATGGAGAGTACCGACGGAAGAATCACCCGAGATGGTTTTTGGATTTGATATCGCACATTCAAGAGAAACAGTATACCCCAGAGGCTGGCAATCACACCTGTCAATGGCTCTTTCGCAAACCCTTCTCCGTCAATGCTGGTCAAATGCAAACGAGTGGCTGTGGTATCAGGGTTATCGATAAAGACATACCCCAATCCCAGCAGGATGACCACAGCCAGTATGCCAAGACACATATAGACATGGGTGCTGCGACTCTGCCAGTTTTCGGGCAGTGCCAGTAAATTGAAGAGTGCCGAGAGACCAATGATGGGCAAGGCTAACCAGACGACATCGGGAAGCATATGAAACAGATAGACACTGAGCATGCTTCCATGTAACGCAGTGCCCCAGGCCAGCAAAGCGATGAGGCACACATAGCCGCCCAGCAGGAGCCAGCCGATGCTATAAGACAGGCCCAGCGCACTGTGTCTACGAACGACCCCCAGTACTCCGCTGCCGCCCATCACCACAGCAGCTCTTTCGGCATAACTCAAAAGAATGGGCAGCAGAAAAAAGGATACGACGAGATAAAACCGGATGGCATCGCTCATCTGAGAAAATGATACAAATGCCTCCTGCAGCGTATAAACACCCAGACCAACACTGATACAGGTACCCAGGGCAATCACCTGTGTCAGACCCATAACGCGGCTGGAACGAATACCGCCGCCAGAACCAGCCTGATCGAGTTGTATCATAAGGAGTAGTCTTCTCTTTGAAAACAGGTAGGAATGATCAATTTTGACGCTTATGGTGACTGGTATGGCAAAGAACCTGTTGGAACATCACGAGCTAAAACTCTGGTAAAGCCAGAATGAACCAACACATCAAATGTCGCCTCAATACTCTTTTCCACATGGCTTTGCCCATTCGCGAGATAGCGCTCGGTACCGAAATAGCCCACAGCACCGTTATGATCAATCGGCCCTAACGAAATCTGCGAGATACGTCCTTCTTTTGTAGCAGTATTCCACGATGATTTGGGCATGATCGACCAGCGACTGGAATACATTATGGCACCGAGCTTTTGCACCACATCTTTATCGCCATAGAGATGATAGAGATGTTCGAGATACTGAATCCCTCTGTCCGAGGACATCACCCCGCCAATGGAGATAACCTGTATCGGCGCATTGATCATGTGTTTGAGAAAGGTCACCGCGCCAATGGAAATTTGACCTCCACCGCTATAGCCAATCAAGGTCACCGGCTTGCCACTGCCCAATGGATAACCATGGCGCAGCAGACCACGCAGAATCAGTTCAGAACTACCCTGGTTATAAATAGGCCCATAACGTGGGTCGGCAGAGACGCCGACCTGAAACATATTGCGAATATTGACCATCAGGGCGGGGAGTTCGTTACCACGAATTTTGCTTTTCTGCACCCAATCCCACAGCCCGGCAAAGAAGCCCTGACCCGACAAGCCCTTGTCATGCATCGAATAGGGAAATATATCACGAATGATCACCGTATCGGGCATTCTCTGTGCCAGCTCATCCAGAAAAACGATCTCGCCTTGAGTCAGCGTATCACCAGAGATATCGCCAATACCTGAGAGATAGACAATATAGTGATCGGCTGTGGCTGCTCTGGCCCTATCAACGGCATCTTGGCTTGTTGCATCTGCATCTTCCGGGGCGGTTGCGTCATACCAGCCAGCCCACCAGCCAAGCGATTCAAAAGGCGCCAGGGCGCCCGCCAGCAGAACGGCTATCAGCGCCAGGAACAGCAGAAAGAGGATATCGGAAAGGATCATGGGTTTCCTCCTGATCGGCGGTTCTCCTCTTGCTCCGATGTTAAGCGAGCGATAATGTCATCGACGCTGAACTGGAGTGAGGATCCGGTTATTTTTTCTTCCAACCAGTTGCGGATAGCAATAAATGGACGCCCAATCGTCACATTGATTAGCTCAATTAAGAACCAACCAACAATCGTACAGACAAGCGCTTGCCACATGTCCAACCCAAACGTAAAACGGACCCCGACGAGGATGATCAGAAAGCTCCAGATATAGAGCACATGCGAGATAAACGACCCAAGGTAGGGGATAAGAATAAAGAAGCCGAAGACAAATGGGGCATACCCCAGGCTAATAATGCGTGCCACAATCAGCGGTGATTGGCTCTTGTCAAACAGCCAGTCAGCCGCTAGCCACACGGTAAAGGCCCAGACGACGACCCCCACCACATAAATGAAACCCGCAAAGACGAGGCTGGGAATAAAGCGATTGGGTTTTACGCGGTTGACAAAGAGCACCACACTCTGACCCAGGGTAAGGGAAAAACCACCCAGAAAAACAATTGTACCAGTAATCCAGCCCGAGTTTGGGTAGTTCTCAGCAACACGAAAGATGGTTGGATCAAAGGCAAGGCTGCCTTTGATGGCTAACCAGAGATAAGAGAGAAAATCGCTAATGAACGTTAAGATCTCAGCCATTCTCGTACCTTTCGGCTACGGCACAATAATACGCACAGCTTGCGGGAGGACTTGCGCGGTAAACGGCGTATCATCCCAGACCTCACCATCACCAATCACGCTTTCTGGCTGTTCGGTGGCAACCGTAACATCATGCACTTGCCAGTGCTGCACAAAACGCTTCTTTGCCTCGCTATCATCATCGCCATGTTTCAACAACGAGGCAAGTTCGCCCTGACGGATTACCAGCACATCTAGCAGACCGTCGCTCACACTGATGCCGGAAAGCAATGGCATGCCCGGCACACCAAAATTGCCCGAATTGGCAACAATGCAGGTGACTCCTTCGGCTTCAACCGGTTTCCCATCCAGCGTCAGCAGATAGCGCACAGAGCGCATGGGCTGCTGTATGGCCGAAAGGACGTATGCCATGCTTCCCAACCGATCTTTTGCTTCACGACTGGCGCCTTGCACCATACCAGCTTCATAGCCGGTAGCAACGCGAAGGATGAAATGTTGTTCGCCGACCAGGCCCATATCAACCGAACGGACGCGATTGCGTTCACGGCAAATCAAGCTAGTAGCCTGGCGTAGATCATACGGTATGCCCAGTTCTATCGAAGCAACATTGCCTGTACCACCGGGCAAAATAGCCAGCGGTACATCAGTACCAATCAACGCACTGGCAGCCTCCATAACGCTCCCATCACCGCCATAAATGGCAACGGCATCGACACCGGCGGCGACGGCTTCACGGGTCAGGCGTTGCACATCGCCACTCTTGCGGGTAATAGAAACATCCCAATCGATATTCGCTGGGTGAAAGACCGCATTGATCGGTTTGAGAATAGGCCGCTCAATACCAGAGGATGGATTGACAATGACTTGTACCCGTTGGATCTGTGCGACCTGATGCGCAGGCAGGATCCCAGTTTCATCTTGCATTAATGCTTCAATAGTTGCTTTGGCTTGTTCGCTCAGTTCATTTCTGATAATCGTACCATCGATCAGCAGCGGGCGTAACTCCTGGAGCAGACGGTCGGTTTGATCGACTGCTTTGGGACCGGCATCGGCCAGCACCATGAGTGCCGAACAGCCGGGTTGCAGGTTTGTGCTAAAGGTGTTGATAAATTCGGCATCGACATTATGTTCCGAGAGACGTCGCCATAACAGACCACCAGCAATAAAGGTTAATGCGCCGATAAATGGCAGGCCAAACACCAGACCAACGAGCAAACCAAGGGTGGTATTTTTGGCCGTTTCCACCACACCTGCTACCGTTGTATCAAGCCCTGATGGAAATTTGAGTTTGCCCTGTTCATCTTTGATAATAACCGCTGTTTCTTCAAGGATAATCAACTCATCCTTTTGCATACGCCGCAAGGCAGCGAACACTTCTTCGGCACGGTAGGGATTTTCATAGGTGATGACCAGCAAGCGATTTTTCATTGGTTCATTCCTTTGTTAAGAACATCAGTTCTTGATCATTCAACCAGACCCTGTCCATTTTCAGAACGGCATTCTCTCCACCCACATGATACTGGTATACTATCCAATATCCTTCTTCATAAAGCCCAGGAACTCGCCATAAGTATACCATATACTGCAAGAAAAACAACACACCGAACAAAGACAGTATAGTGCATCCACATACCGTTGTTTCTGGTATAATGTTCCCTGAAAGAGGAAGCAAATCGATACAAGAGTCTATGCACAATAAGCAGCCTCGGCTTGTTTGGCTTCCTGCCAGCGTTTCGTTTGCTGATTCACCAGCCCACACACCACTTGCATCACCAGTGAATAGATGGCATGGTCACAGCGGAACTGTGTCGCCAGAATCGTCCAGTTTTTGATCCAGCCAATGCAATGTTCGACCCGCACACGACTGGCGTTGATGGCGTGGTTCTCCGCTTTCTGAGCCTCCGTCAGTTCCCCACCGCGCGGTTTTTTGTGCGGGGTGCGCACCGTCAATCGCGGCTGCGGCGATTCCGATTCCGGATCGGGCAGTCCGACATTTGATGGGCGCGACTCCACCTGGTTCGCCACCCCTTGATAGCCTTTATCCAACTCCACGGTGGTGCCATCCGCGAGATGATCGAGGGTGTCCAACGCATCACAGCGTTTCTTGTCGTGCATCGTTCCTGGCACCGCGACGCTGATCGCCACGATGTGGTGATCAGCGTCCGTCACGATCTGGGTTTTGATCGTGAACTCCTTCTGCTTGCCCGAATAATACTGCTTGCGGGTGTCGGGATCGTGCGGTCGAGCGACTTCTTGTTCGGTGGCGTCCACAAGCACATGCGTGGCTGGGAGCGGTGTACTCGGCGTTGCCGTCGGATCAGTTGTGGCGGAATCGGTTGGCACCGGATCATCGGGCAGTGATGGGGCGTCAAGCTCCCACCGTTCTGGGGTAGGTAAGACCTCGCGGAGCAACGGGAGCAAGCGCCGCAAATCGCGGGAGACATCCGACTGCGTACCGTCAAAGAGCAGTGCGACCAGGGTTTGTGGGATGTGGGTACGCAGATAGACCAGCAACATGGTGACGCGGATGACGAGGGGCAGATCGCAGGGACGACCGCCCCCCACGGCCCGCTGACGCTGGTCGCGGGTCTGGCGGTGCGCGGTATAGTCGGGATACTGCTGTTCGAGCGTTTCCATCATTGCCCAAAAATCCTCCGCCGGAATCCCCGTCAGGGCCTTGACAAGATTCGGATAATCGCGTAACATTTGTTCGGTGAGCATCCTCGGTGGTACTTCCTTTTTCTTTTGGTTGCTACCACCCTAGTGTAGCTCACCTTTCGATTTCCTTATTGTGCATAGACTCTACAGGAGCGAAACCAAATATAGTCATCTGTACTGATCAGCGAACAGGTACTGGATGCCGGGGCCACAACCCCGATGGAACGAACACCTGTCAATACTGTGGGCGTTCACTGCGTTATGCGCTCATCTTGCACAACCCGGGAACCACCATCAAGCACTATCAAATCACCCGCGTTATTGGCTATGGTGGCTTTGGGGCTGTGTACGAGGCGGTTGATACGCGTCAAGCAAACCGCCAAGTCGCACTCAAAGAGACGTTCGAGCCGGATAGTATTCGTGCCTTTCAAGGCGAATTTGCCATCTTGCATGGGTTAACCCATGATCATTTACCACGTTATGATGAGGTGTTTGAGTCCGATGGCAATGGGTATCTCGTAATGGAACTGGTTCCAGGCCAGAGTCTCGCCGATGTGCAAAAACAGGTGCAAGGACCACTGCTTGAGATGCAGGTGATGGGCTATGCGTTGCAGATCTGCGATGCGCTCACTTTTTTGCATAGCCAGCAACCGCCGCTGCTCCACCGCGATATCAAGCCCGCCAATATTCGCCTCAGACCGGATGGCTTGATCAAACTGGTCGATTTTGGGCTGCTCAAGCAAGGCACCGACACCACTCACAGTTCTCGTCTGGGTCTCACCACGGCCTATGCGCCGCTGGAACAGTGGGGTGGCACGGGGATGCATACGACCCCACGTAGTGATCTCTACAGTCTGGCAGCATCGCTCTACCATTGCTCACCGGCGTGCAACCACCACAAGCAACCGACCGCATCTCAGCAAAACCCGACCCGCTCCTACCACCACGTCAGTTGAACCCACGTATCTCAGCCCATGTGTCGACTGCACTGATGCAAGCTCTTGCGATACAGCCACAGCAACGTTTTGCCGATGTCGCTACCTTCAAACATGCACTCATGCAAACCCGACCGCCAGTTCCTGACCCACCTGTACCGACGGTCATTCTTCGCCACCAAAATAGAGTGCCACTCTGGGCCGGTGGCCTGGCAGCACTGTGCATCATCGTGGTGCTGGTCTTTCTGTTTGCCCGGTTCGACCTGTCGATTGGGGATTCGCGTGAAACGGTAACACCCGATCTGCCCACCGCAACGGAAGCAATGCCGCAGGCCGCCATGGGTGTAACCGAGGTCACGCTGCCCGACGCTCCTGAACAACTAACCAACACGCCCATTCCAACGCCTTTTCCACCAACCGAAACCACTCCGCCATTAAACGGACATGGCTCGCAGATTGCTTTTTCTTCCGATCGGAGCGGCAATGATGAAATCTATGTGGTCAATCCCGATGGCACGAACCTGCAAAATCTGACCAACCATCCATCCCCGGACCAGTGGCCAGCGTGGTCGCCGGATGGCTCACGGATTGCCTTTACCTCGAACCGCGATGGTGACGAGAATGCTGAAATCTATGTGATGGATGCCGATGGTCGCAACCTTGAACGACTGACCTACCACCAGGCGGGGGATTACTGGCCGGCCTGGTCGCCGGATGGCTCACGCATCGCTTTTACCTCACGCCGCGATGGCAATCGCGAGGTGTATGTGATGGATACCGACGGTGGGAACCTGAAACGATTGACCTCGCATCAAGCCTGGGATTCGAGCCCAGCATGGTCGCCCGATGGCACATCCATTGCGTTTACTTCGGAACGCGATGGTAACTATGAAGTGTATGTGATGGATATCAGCGGGAACAATGTGCGCAATCTTACCAACCATCCGTCAAATGACTATTCGCCGGCATGGTCGCCGGATGGCTCACGTATTGCCTTTGAGTCAGACCGTGATGAATATGAGCATATCTATGTGATGGATCCGAATGCTCAGAACCTCCAACAACTGACCAGTGGCAATGCGCATGACTGGTGGTCATCCTGGTCACCCGATGGTTCGCAGATAGTCTTTTCTTCGGAGCGTGACGATAATGCAGAGCTGTACATTATGGATAGTGATGGCAGGAACTTGCAGCGTTTAACCAATCATGCCGCCCGAGATGACGCTGCTGCCTGGTCCCCTGGAGATTGAACGTTCAGTATCACCCAGATGGGTCATGCCAATTCAGGACTATCAGGCTATTGCAAATGCAGGGTTTCTGTTGTATGATGATACTTGTAAGTTCGTTCTTATTATGTATTGTATGAGAGGAAGTGAACCAATGCTTCGCAGTTTTTTCGCTAAAGAAGAAGGCCAGGGCCTCGTAGAATACGCCCTGATTCTGGTTCTGATCGCTATCGTCGTTATTGGTATTCTGACCTTGCTCGGTGGCAAAGTCAGCGAAGTTTTCAACAACGTCAACAGCGGCCTCAGCTAATCGTTCTTATTGTCCCTTATCGGTCCATCCTACCCGACAGGTCCTGCACTTTGCAGGGCCTGTTTTGGTATGCCTGCTAATAGGGCAAAGGTGTGCAAACGCTGGCGGCCTGAAAGCTGTGCATAAACGATGATGAACGCTTGTGAAATAATGAACAGATGATGTGCAAACCTTGTGAAACACAACACAAACGCTTTCTATGCTTGTGAAATGGTACACAAACCATTGTGAAATGCAACACAATTGGAACAAAACCCTTGCAAGGTATTGACAGACACAAAAAACTATGCTATAATCATCTTATTGAAAAACAATTACCATGTAATCGTCACTAGTTATGCATTTACATGCAATGAGCGCAGAAAAAGGAGAACGATACTATGCTTCAGGCACAGGAAACACAACTTACCAATACCCTTTCGGTCAATGCTGATGATTTGAAAGCATTGCTCAACCAGGAACAAGAACACTATCAGCAGTTAAGCCGCATTGCCCGTGGTGGTTCTACCACTGATACGGTGCTTGGTGGTATTGCTGGTGCTGGTATCGGTATATTGGGAAGCGTTGGCTTGATTTCAGGTATGGTGCCTGGTTTTGAGAGCCTTGAAGTGTTTGGCTCAACGCTGCCGGTTCTGTTTGGCGCCTTTGGTGCTGGGCTTGGGGTTGTTGCCGGTTCATTTATCGATCTTCATGCGATTGCCAATATCTGGCGGCGATAACTTCTCTTTTCTTCTCCAGCTTTATCTATTCATAGATAAAAGACACTACTGAATCAGTAGTGTCTTTTGGCTTTGGTCTGTGTTTTTTAGCGCAATACACGTAGGACTTTTGCTATCGACATGCCAGCGGTACGTGTGGTTGATGATCGGCATGGTGTGATACCATAATTACATGAAAGAGCACTATCCAGCGAAACGGAGGCGAACCGATGACGACCCAGACCGGTGAGCAGCAGGATACGGTGACGATCAGCGTTGTCGATCTGGAAGCTATCATCGAACGAGCGCTACGCAACGCTGTGCGGGAAGAGCTGTGCCGTCTGTTCCATCAACACCTGCCGCGGCCATTTGTCACTGCACTGCCGCTCGAAGGCGCGGATGACCCGGCGGGCGATGAGCAACGGTTGCAGGAGGCTTTGGAAGCGCTCGCATACAGCAACGCTCACCCGGAAACGGTTACGCGTCCTATCAAGATGGTTCAACCAGCTAGTTTATGGATGATCACCAAGGGTGGTACCGTCTGTACGAACACGGCACGTATTCCATTTTGCTTTGATCTGAGCGACTCTGCTTATCAGGCTCAATATCATTGTCCTGAATGTTATACCCGCCGGTTTCGTAGCATTCAAGGATGGCATTCAACATTGAAGCGAGATTGTCATAGACTTTTTCGTGACCATGATAGTCAAAAGAGATAGAACCGAAATCGTCATGTGCGATATCGGTCCAGACGGCATAGTATTCCCCTTGAAAGGTAAAGAGGGGAAACAATTCTGGCGGATACCCAACACTTCCAATCTCGCTATTGATGCGCTGCAACTCAAGATAGGTATCGATCGCATGTTCGAGCGACAAAAAGTGATGATAAGAAAACAAGGTATGCTCTTCTATACGTTCTTCGTCGCGCATGCCATTCTGCCACTGATACAGTTCGACTACAGCGTTGGGGAGCGCAAGCGGTACACGCTGCCAGATGGTGGCGGCATCTAGCCCTGGTTGCATCACGCTGCGAATATCTGGTTGGGTTCGTTCGGCATAATCCAGCAGTTTGTCGAGTATGGTATGCAGATGCATGGTATCACTTCTTAACATTGTTCTCCACTGTCTATGGATGATCGGCGATGATTTGTTGGACACTGATGGCGAAGCGGGCGCACCAGACACTTGCCGGTGATACTCATGCCGCTGCGCGTTGGCCGTCGGGTGATAACAGATTGCGCAGAAATTGGCCGGTGTGTGATGCTTCAATTTGTGCGATGGCTTCTGGCGGCCTTCGGCAATGATGCGCCCGCCGCCATCGCCGCCTTCGGGGCCCAGGTCAATCACCCAATCGGCTGTCTTTATCACATCGAGATTGTGCTCAATCACAATGACAGTGTTGCCTGCATCGACCAGGCGGTGCAGCACGGTGAGCAAGTTCTGAATATCGGCCATGTGCAGGCCGGTGGTTGGCTCATCCAGAATGTAGACGGTGCGACCGGTGGCGACGCGGGCTAGCTCTTTGGAGAGCTTGATACGTTGCGCCTCGCCGCCGCTGAGGGTTGTGGCCGACTGCCCCAGACGAATATAGTCGAGTCCCACATCGTGCAATGTCTGCAAGATGCGTTTGAGCCGGGGCACGCTCTCAAAGAACTCCAGTGCTGTTTGCACATCCATATCGAGCACGTCGGCAATGCTTTTGCCTTTGTATTTCACCTGCAACGTTTCGCGGTTGTAGCGTTTGCCCTTGCAGATATCGCAGGTAACCCAGACATCGGCGAGAAACTGCATATCAATGCGAATAACGCCGTTGCCCTCACAGGCTTCGCAGCGCCCGCCCTTCACGTTAAACGAAAAGCGCCCGGCGGCATAACCACGTAGCCTTGCTTCGGGTGTCTGCGAAAACAGCTCGCGCAGCGTATCAAAGAGCTTGACATAGGTTGCGGGGTTGCTGCGCGGCGTGCGTCCGATGGGCTGCTGGTCGATGTTGATGACTTTGTCCAGATGCTCCAGGCCATGGATCGCCCGATGGGGGCCGGGCCGCAGCTGTGCCCGCTGCAACTCGGCGGCGAGCGCGGGGTAGAGCGTTTCACTGACCAGTGATGATTTGCCGCTGCCGCTGACGCCGGTCACGGTGACAAAGCAGCCCAGCGGAAAACGCACATCCAGATCACGAAGGTTGTTCATCGTGGCACCTTCAATCGCCAGCCAGTGTTGGCCTGGGATGCGGCGTTGTGCCGATCGCTCAATCGTCAACTGTTCGCGCAGATACTGGCCCGTCAGCGAGTCACTCGCAGCTACCACATCGGGCGGACCCTCGGCCACTACACGGCCACCCTTCACGCCAGCACCCGGTCCAAAATCGACGATCCAATCGGCCTGCTGCATGGTCTCCATATCGTGCTCAACCACAATCAGCGTGTTGCCGAGATTACGCAGTTGCAGCAACGCGTTGAGCAATTTGCGGTTATCGCGCTGGTGCAGACCAATGCTCGGCTCATCCAGAATATAGGTGACGCCGACCAGACCGCTGCCAATCTGCGAGGCTAGCCGAATGCGCTGGGCTTCACCGCCGCTGAGCGTAGGGGCTGGTCGTTCCAGGTTCAGGTAGTGCAAGCCCACATCACGCAAGAAGCCCAGCCGCATAGTGGTCTCTTTGACGATCTCGCTGGCAATCAGCCGTTGCGATGGGCTGAGCGCGGTCTGGCCCATCTGGCTCTCATCGGCCATCAGGCTGGCGGCCCACGCATACGATTCGGCGATATTGAGCCGGCAGACTTCATAGATGGTACGATCTGCCACGCGGACCGCGCGGCTCTCCGGGCGCAAGCGTGCGCCCTGACAGTCAGGGCAGACTTGCTCGCTCATAAAGCCGGCGTATATCTCACGCGTCTGCTCACTCTCGGTCTGCATATAACGGCGCTTGATTTCACTGTTCAGGCCCTCCCATGGGCGGTAGTACTGACCGCGTCCGCCCTGGTCATCTTGCCACGCAAAGCGGATTTTCTCACTGCCGCTGCCATAGACCAGCGCCTGTTGCTGGGCCTCGCGCAAATCCTGCCAGGGCGTATCCAGATCGAACTGATAGTGCGCAGCAATGGAGAGCAGCATGCGGTAGGCCCACGAATCTTGCTTTTTGCGCAACTCGCCCCAATAGGGCACGGCACCTTCGTGCAGGGTCAGGCGCGGGTTGGGCACGAGGAGGCCGGGTCAACTTCCAGGCGTGTGCCCAGGCCGGTGCAGGCGGAACAGGCGCCCTGGGGTGAGTTAAACGAAAACATCTGCGGGCTGAGTTCGGGAAATGAAATGCCACAGCCAGAACAGGTATGGGTGGCGCTCATGAGCCAGTCCTCCTGTTCGGGTATGCTGATCAGCGCCTGCCCTTCACCCACGCGCAATGCCGTTTCGATGCTATCGGTGAGGCGCGTGACAAAGCCATCCCACTCTTCCTGGGTACTGGCCTCGCCTGCGTTGCTCTCTGACCTATCGGCATCTGGGCGTATCGGCATTTTGAGCCGGTCAACCACGACCTCAATGCTATGCTTGACCTTTTTGTTCAGGCGGATATCATCACTGAGGTCGTAGATGGTGCCATCAACACGCACACGTACAAAGCCCTCAGCCCGCGCTTCGGCGAAGGTTTCGCGGTATTCGCCTTTGCGTTGCGATACCAGCGGCCCGAGCACCAGCAGCCGGCTGCCAGCGGGCAGGGTAAGCACGCGGTCCACCATTTGCTCAATCGTCTGTGCTCCCACCGGGTTGCCGCATTCGGGGCAGTAAGGTGTGCCCACACGCGCAAAGAGCAAGCGCAGGTAGTCGTAGATTTCGGTGACGGTGCCAACCGTGCTGCGTGGGTTTTTGCTGGCGCTCTTCTGCTCAATCGCAATCGATGGTGATAGCCCCTCAATGCTATCGACATGGGGCTTTTCCATTTGACCCAGAAATTGTCGTGCATACGAAGAGAGACTCTCGACGTAGCGGCGCTGCCCTTCGGCATAGATGGTATCGAAGGCGAGCGAGCTTTTGCCCGAACCAGACACGCCAGTAAAGACGATCAGCTTGTCACGGGGCAATTCCAGATCAACGTGTTGCAGATTATGTTCACGGGCACCTTTAATGACGATACGGTTTTTCAACATGGTATATCCTCTGTTTAGCCAGACGATTGGCGATGACCTACGCCATTAACTATACCATGAAAATTCGCACAACAATTTCAATAGCGCTGAGCAATGGTGGCTCGTGTTGGCTCGTGTAACATCTGGCGCCTGCTGTTGCAAGGCTTGTTCCGTATCTGACCATCTGCTATACTGGCAGCATATCAAAATAGTTACCAGGGCCACAGCATATCAGCTAGCTTTTTGCCAGGCGGGCACCGAAATGTGTCGTGATGTCGTATGGCAGTAGGTGACGAAAACGAACATTGGGAGAATGTGTATACATGTCGAAAGGAAGGAGTGGAGGAATGACGACCCAGCGGGTAGCCCTTGTCACCGGCGTTGGACGTCAAGAGGGAATTGGCTTTGAAGTGTGCCGCCAGTTAGCAGCCCAGCACATCACGGTGCTGCTCACAGCGCGTCAGCTTGACCGCGCAACCGACCTGGCAACCCAGCTGGCAACCCAGGGCGTTGACGTGCGCCCTATGGAACTGGATGTCACTCGAAGCGATCAGATCCAGCGTCTTGTGAACGACGTGGAGCAGACCTTTCAGAAACTCGATATCCTCATCAACAATGCTGCGGTGGCAGGAACGTTTGGCGAACAGGCAGCAGATGCAGATCTGGCAACGGCGCGACAGGTATTCGAGATGAACCTGTTCGGAACGTGGCAACTCTGTCAAGCCATGTTACCATTGCTTCGTCGCAGCCCAGCCGGCCGCCTGGTCAATGTATCGAGCGGCGGCGGCTCATACGGCGACCCCGCATTTGGTTTAACCACGCCCAATAGCATGGGCACCAGTTACGCCGTATCCAAAGCGGCACTCAATGCCTTGACCGTGCGCCTGGCTGTGGAAGAACGCGCTACTGGGGTGCTCATCAACGCAGTGTGTCCGGGTTTCACGGCAACCTTTCCCGGCGCTGAAGCAATGGGCGCCCGGCCAGTTGCGGATGGTGCCGCCAGCGTTGTCTGGGCCGCGCTCTTGCCCGATACAGGCCCAAACCGCTGGCTTCTTCCGTGACGGTCAGCCCTTGCCGTGGTAGCACTGGCACCCATGAACGCCTTGCACGCACAGATATTGCCTATGAGCCGGCAAACCGCCTGGCTCGATCGTCACTCCCATGGCACCCATTCTCAGCAAAAACCTCATTGGTATCAGGAACATATCAGCTTTTTCAAAGCCCTGTTTCAGTCTCCTGTCTTTTGTTGTTTCTGCTAAATATGCTATACTAGCACCAGGTTCAACCGATATCGTATCACTGTTGAGTACATGGTTAACACAAGGAGAATAGCCTGATGAAACAACACATGATGAAGCTCGCCATTGCCCTGATCGCCATCCTCGTGATTATCAGCGGTAGTGTGCTGGCAGCCCAGCCTGCTATTGGCAACCCCGCGTTTGAACGCGTCTGGAACCGACAGGACTTGCCTGTATCGCAGAACTTGACCGACCGCTCTTGGACCTGGGGGCCCGAACCGATTAGCACGGTATTGCGTGAAAAACTGGTGGATAGCCCCGAAGGCAACCGTGCAGTGCAGTACTTTGACAAGAGCCGCATGGAAATCAACGACCCTACCGCCGACCCCAATGCCGAATGGTATGTGACCAATGGTCTGCTGCCGATTGAGATGATGACCGGCCGCGTGCAGGTGGGTAATACCTCTTTTGAGCAAGGTCCACCAGCAGCTATCTCAGCCATTGGCGATCCTGGTAACTTCCCAACGTATGAAGATATGTTGCCACTCTACCAAAGCCCAGGTGCTGTCAACCCCAACGACATTGGTCAACCAGTAACCAGTTTCCTCAACACCGATGGCACGATCAGTACCTTTGATGATTTTACCGACGATCCTGCAACCGTGCTGGTCCAGGGCGATAACGGCCACGGCGTGCCCCAGGGCTTTATCGACTTCCAGACCAATCAGGGCCTGGTGTATGAAAGTGGCGGCTATGTCCGTGCCCAGGTCTTCAATCCCGTGTTTGTCTTTGGTCTGCCCGTCACCGGCGCCTACTGGGTCAACTCAAGCGTCGCCGGTCAGGAAGTGCCAGTGCTCTTCCAGGTGTTTGAGCGCCGTGTGCTGACCTACAACCCGGCCAATGTGCCAGCCTTCCGAGTTGAGATGGGCAACGTTGGGCAGCACTTCTACCGCTGGCAATACGGCGAAGATGGCGCCCCAACTTCAGAGCCGACCGACGAGCCAACTGAAGAGCCAACTGAAGAGCCAACCGACGAGCCAACTGAAGAGCC
>JAAURD010000078.1 GCA_012034075.1 Chloroflexaceae bacterium
TTCCCGCGAAGATACAACGCAGAGATGCACGTCTCATACCAAATTCAGGTGATCACTGGTATACACTTCGATTAGGACACGTAGCGCCTCGTTGCCGCTTTGCGTGCGGATGCAAGCCGCACCTACGACGTTCGCGCCTCGCGTGCGGCCCGCGTGCGGTCGTGCCGACCTGGCATCGTCTACTCTCTCCCCTTGTGGGAGAGGGGCCGGGGATGAGGGGTTACAGCCTACGTCTGATACGGAATCAGTCTCTCTTTTATCGATGCTTGCCATTAGGTATGAGCCAGGTCGGAATCACCTGCCTGGTCGGCAACGAGTCCGTTGCATTGCCCGCCAGAACGCGCACAATCACTTCGCGATAGATTCGGCTTGGCAATCACCAGACCGCCGGACGGGGCACGCCGGAGCAGGCCCAGGTCTACGACAAACTGGCGATCATCATCGGATACCATGTTCGTTATCGATACGATTGACACCCGCGATCAAGCGAAAGTCCTGCATACGTTACTCGGCTATCTTGCCAAGGGAAAACGTTTCGCCACACTCCGTTTGTTGGGCGAGGTTGCGTCTGCTCTCAGAGTATGCTAGACTGTTGCAGGTTTGAACGGTCATGCAAGCAAGGATGGCAACGATGAGCTGGTTTGATTGGCTGGATCAGATGGTACAAAGAATGAACCGTGAGTATGAACGACGGATTCGCGCAGCCAGTGAAGTCACGGAATATGGCGCTGGGCACGGCCATGGGCACGGTCATGACCATCATGGAACATCTGAACATGACTCAGGCATCCATGACGACATGGTCATGGACGATCAGGCAGAAGACCCCGATCACGACGACGGGGCGATTGACATTATGAACGTTCCACGGGGCACCCGGTTTCGGCGCAGTTCCGATGATACCGCACAAACTGAAAGCCATCAATAAGCAGCGCGATCTTCACGTTCCCGTTTGACGTGTGCTGATGCTTTGACCACTCCGGTTAACCCAACACGGAGTGGTTTTTTTGTGTGAATTGGGTCAATATATCGATTGCAATAATTGTTCATATATGATAAAATTGGAACCATATTTTGGGAGAATATGGCTACGAGGAATCACGATGGAAGCACCATCACGCCAGAGAACAAGCAGTTCATCGGCGAACACCAAGCAGTGGCAGACGGGTCAGCAGCTGGAACAACTGGTTTTGCTCTATTGGGCTCTTTCGGCAATTCTCGGGGGAGTGTTTTTATACGATTGGATTACGGCATGGAATGTTGGCGCTACCCTGGGGAATCCCTGGCTGGTGGCGTCGCTTGTATCAACATGGTTATTGAGTCAGATCGTGTATATGCTAGTCGCACGTCACGATGATAGGCCGTTTCGCTGGAAACCCACCGTGCTCTTTGCGCTGGGCAATGGCATCTGTGAGACGTTTGCGTTTGCACTGGTGTATCGGCTAGGCTCTGTTATTGGGGTCACGTTGATGTCCCTGTTTCTGGTACAGTTTGCCGATATCACCGGATTTCTGGTCGGTTCGCTCTTTTTTGTAATCTATGGCGGGTTAATTCATGGGCTCTTCTGGATCAAGTTATTGCCGCCACACTTCGATGATTCACCACAATCACGACGCTTACGACGGTTTCGGCCATTGATAGAGACCGCACTGGTGTTAAGCTGGACTCTCTGCTTCTGGCTGTATAATGATATCTGGACGGTTGCTGGTTTTCATATTCTGGTTGATTTTGTGTTGATGTTTCGAGTTCGGCCACCTCTTTTTGCAGGATTGGGGCGATAATGGAGCAAATACTTCGTGATATGATTGCGTTGACGGGATTGGAGCAACAGGATTACGACATATTACAGTTATCCCACTCCTATACCCAGCAATGGGTTGAGGAATTTACCCAGGTCTTTTATGAAACGTTGTACGGGTATGAGTCGACCGCAAAGGTCTTTCGTGAAGGGGAACGCCCACACCGTGAGGAGACCTTGCGCCGTTGGTACCTGGAGGTGACGAGCGGTATTTGTGATGATCCATTCTGGCAGCGACAGTGGATTATTGGCCTGGTGCATGTGCCCCGTCGAGTGACTGACCCCTTTATGATTGGCATGATGAGTCGGGTGCAGCAACTCTTTCTCGATAAGTGTCTGCATGAACCAGGAATGGCGCAACCAGGCCGAGTCTATCTCGCCTTTAAGCGGGTCACCGATGTGATTACCGGCCTGATTGCCGAGGGCTATTTTATCAGTTATGTCGAAGCCACCGAACGCATGACTGGTCAGAATCGCTCGCTGACTGACCGTCTGGTTGAGTTAGAAATCAATCGTATGGTCGAAGAGGCACGCGCCAAGCTCTAAAACCACGGTGGATTGTTCCTGGCTCAACTCAACGGGATACGCAGTTCGACGATGGTGCCCTTGCCGGGTTCCGAGCGTATGCGCAGGTCACCGCCAATCAGGCGAGCACGCTCCTTCATATTGATTAAGCCCAGACTATTGCGCATATCATAATTCGCCTCAACCGTGTTCATATCGAACCCTCGACCACGGTCGCGTACGCTGGCAACCAGATGGCCCTCTTCTTCATAAAGATAGATCGCAATTTCGGGTGAATTGGCGTGTTTCCGCGCATTATTCACCGCTTCCTGGATAATCATAAAGGCAGCGGATTCGGTTTCATAGGGCAAGAGTGGCACGCTCTGGAGAGCTTCCAGCCGGAGACGGGTCTGGTGTCCCGATGGGTCGCGCCAGCGCTTGACATACTGCTGCAAGGTTGTGAGCAGACCCTGAGTTTCAAGACTCAAAGGGCGCAACTCGAACAGCAGGGTACGAATATCGTAGATGGTCTTATTGACCAGATCAGACAGGGTATCAAGTTCGCCGGCAACCCGTTCGGGCATGGCAACGAGCAGTTTTTTGACAAACTCGATATTCATCGCAATCGCCGAAAGGCTCTGGGTTGGCCCATCGTGTAAATCTCGGGCGATTGAATGGCGAACTTCTTCCTCTTTCGTCAATAAACGATCGCGTTCTTGCTTCAGACTTTGATGAATACGAGCGTTTTCTACCGCAATCGCAGCCTGGGTTGCCAGCGTACTCAGCAACTGGACATCCTGATCGGAAAAATCGCCGCCCCCACGTTTGTTGAGCAGCTGCATGGCCCCAACAATACGGTTATGGACCTGCATTGGCACACAGACAATAGAGCGGGTATCGAAATCGGTTTCGCGTGAAATGGCCTCGTACCAACGATTATCCTGATCAACGTCATTCACAATCTGGGAAATGCCATGGGAAACGACCCACCCCGCGATCCCTTCATCGGCTGGCATGCGCATCTCTTGACTCGCATCCAGCGTTGTTACAACCAGTTCACGCCCACTCTCATCAAGAATGAAGATCGAACAGCGTTCAGCATCAACGACATCGGGAACACGTCGCTGAATATCACTCAGCAGACTGGGGAGATCCAGGTTGATCGCAAGCGACTGGCCGACTTCATAGAGCAAGCGCAGTTCACGCAGGTCGCGTTCGGCACGGCGAAGATGGGCCAATTTATCGGCTTCGCCACCAATGGCGCGAACCAGCAGAATAAGCAGGTCCTCATCCGGACGCAGGGGCGTAGTCGTGCCGGTCTGTTTTTCAGGGCCTGTTTCAACCACGACCAGATGCAACAGACCAACGCCCTCACCACCGCCTTGTAGGGGCATTTCCAATAAATCATAGCCACCTTCGAGGGAATAGTAACCCACCGTTGGTTCACTTCCATCTTCACGACGAATAAAGCCAGTACGTGCCTGCTCAATCAGGGTGCGTGCTTCCTGGTTTAGCGGGCCATGCTCAAGATGAACCATATCGCTCTGCGGTGAGACATACAGCAAGGCACCGGCTCGTGCAGGCCAGAACGAAATGAGCCGCCGCAATGATTCCTCCAGAAGTTCGGAAATATCGTGATGTCCACCTGCTACCAGGAGTTGACTGAGTGTTTCGAGTTGAATGTGATCAAGGGTTACCGTAGCCATCTTCAAAACCTCTCGGTATGAGACTGTCGTAATTGTTTTCCAGATATCCTGACACTATGAGATGCCAATAGTGTGCAACAGGACCTCAAGATTGTTATCGCTTTATCACTGTCCGTTGTTGCACGATCAATATGGGTACTGCATCTTTCATTGTATCACAGAGCGCCATTTTTGTCTGGTTTAGACTGAGCGTGTTGACAGGAGACTGGCTCTGTGCTACCGGGTATTTCTCTCGCTCTGTAGAAACAAACGTAACCGGCGATACATCCTGTTCTGTTCGCTCAAGCGTTGTCTGAATCTGCATCAACACACGGTTGAGCAGCATATGATACATCAGCAGTTCGTTTGTTTTCCTTTCGGAATGCTACCATGATTATCGTTATAATACGAAAAATAACAATTGAAAAGGAGATACATACGATGACTGGACGATACCATATTGCCATAACCGTGATATGCAGCGTTTTGTTGTTCATTGGCTGTAGTTCAATACCCGAAGTTGCAACAACCGATATGTTGCTCCAGGCAACGTTTGCCAAGTCATTAAGCGAAAACCAGGAACCCATCAATCCGACAGATACGTTTCTGCCCACCGAGAGCATCAACCTCTCGCTCGAGTTTGAAGGCCGACCAAAGCGTGGCAACGTCAAAGCCGTCTACTATCTTGATGACGCCCTTATCACCGACGTCAGTGTCGATATCGCCACAGCCAATAACGATGTTATTGCTTCGGTTGGGCAAAATACGTTTGTTGGCTTTACCCTGAGTCCCAGTCAGCCATTTCCCGTGAGTGATGGCTATCGCGTTGAGACCTTTCTGAATGATGAACCACTGGGGACATATATGTTCCAGGTCGTTGCTCCTTGATAGTCCAATACAGAGTTGCAGTATTCCTGATTGTGAACTATAATAGCCATGCTCTTGATTTGTGGCTCTGGTTATCAGTTGGAGTAGGTGTGTGGAAGTAACCGATTTTGCTGTTATCGAAGCTGAGTTCTTACAGCGGGTCCATAGCGTGGTCTGGTGCAATGCGGCGACCGTCGATAGCCAGCAGCGTCCCCGCTCCCGTATTTTGCATCCAATCTGGGAAGGATCGACGGGTTGGGTTTTGACCTATCGCGACTCACATAAGGCTCGCCATCTCGCCGCGAACCCCTATATCTCGCTGGCCTATATTGCCGATATCAGCAAACCAGTCTATATTGATTGCCAAACCGAATGGGCTGATAGTCTGATGCAGAAGCAACATGTCTGGGATCTCTTTCTGCATGCACCACCACCGCTCGGCTATGATCCTGCCACTCTTTTTGATAGGGTTGATCACGAACGACTGGGTGTGTTGAAACTGATACCGTGGCGGATTGAACTGGTTACCTTTCCCGCCCCGTCGTTAGATGCCAATCCAGTCTGGCGTCGTCAATTGAAGAAAGCATAGGCCAGGATCAGACCAGTGCAGTCGCTATTGACGGGGCTTGCTCATGATGGTATAATCATGGTCGATTTTAGGATACATACGTGCAGTATGTTCTGAATCGGGGTCTTCTTGCAGAAGAACATTGCGATCATGGTTCTGTGTTTCTGTTCCTTGATACTGGCCTTCTCTGGATGCAGTACCCTGAACGAAGCTGTTGATCAAGCGTTACCAATCACGCCCACCCCATTTCCAACGCTTGCCCGCCTGCCCAGCGTCACGCCAGACTTACCAACGTCAACGGCATTGCCAGCCACGCCAACACCAACCCCAGCCCCGCCGGCAACGCCCACTCCTTCAGCTATAGAAGTTTCTGTAGCGGTGGGTGCAAATATGCGTGCTGCCCCAGGTACGGATAGTGCTGTGGTTGTGACCATACCAGCCGGGTGGGTTGTGATTGTGCATGGTCGTTTCGGTGCGTGGTACCAGGTGAGTTCAGCTGAAGGCACCGGTATTGAAGGGTGGATGGCAGAAGAAGTGCTCGATCTTTCACCTGAGCAGATCAGGCAGATACCTAGAGTACGTCCTTGATAGAGATGAATCGTCTTTCCTTCAATATGAGAGAAGAGACCTGATGCCAGCACTCATCATGTATTCCTCAATTATCTATGGGCCGGTACGTTCACGGCGACTCGGCGTATCGCTTGGCATTAACCTGTTGCCGGTGGGACGCAAAGTCTGCTCATTCAATTGTGTCTACTGCGAATGCGGTGATACAACCGAACTCATCGATCAAGCGCGGGATGAACACGGCCAACGGACAACATTTCCTTCAGTTGAAGCCGTCAGTGAAGCAATGCGTAACGCATTACAGGTGTATCCCAATCTGGATGCCCTGACCTTTGCGGGCCATGGTGAGCCGACCTTGCATCCGCAATTTCCCGAAGTTGTCCAGGCAGTGCGCGATATCCGTGATCACTATCAACCTCAGGCCAAAATTGGCGTGCTCTCATCTGCCAGTCTCATAATGCGTCCGCGTCCCCGTGCTGGCATTGATCTTTGCGAACTCCGGATGATGAAACTGGATGCCGGCGATGAAGCAACATTTCAGGCGATAGACCGTCCCGCAGCGACCATTCGGCTTCAGCCGATCATTGATGAATTGGCGCGTATGCCCAATATTATCTTGCAGATTTGTCTGATTGATGGACCAGTACAAAATGTACGCGGTGCGCCATGGGCCGCACTGGTACGAGCGGTCGGCATAATCCAACCACAATATGTGCAGTTGTATGCAATTGAACGTCAAACCCCCGAACCCTGGGTCGAACGCGTATCGTATGAAACATTACGCCAGTGTGCAGTGATGATGCAAGAACGTACTGGTGTTCCAGTTGAAATATACGAATGAGGAACATATGGTTCAGATGCCACAAAAGCTCGTTGTTGATGGTCAGGAACTTGCGGTCTTGTGTTTTAACCCGGATCATAAAGGCCCACCGATTATTTTGCTGCATGGATTGACTCACTCTATTTATGCCTGGTGGTATGATCGTTTTCTCTGGCAGTATGGGCGCTGTTATAGCCTGAGTTTGCCAGGTCATCCGCCGGCTACATCCATTGGCAGCTTTGATTCATCCGTATTACAGCCCGAACGTCTGGCTGCGCTCCTGAGTAACGCCATTCAACAGCTGGTTGGCGATCAGCCCGTTATTCTTATGGGCCTTTCAACTGGTGGTTTTGCGGCATTGCTCCTTGCAGCGTATATCCCATCGCGCGTGCAGGGGGTGATTAGCCTGGCTGGTTTTGCGCAGGGTCAGCTCATCAATCTCTGGGGGCTGTGTCAATGGCTCGCGCGTCAAGGTGAGGCCGGTCAGTTACTCATCAAACGTGGCTTTCATCTGGTCCGTCTTAACCCTGCATCAATCAATCTGGGGTGGGCATCAAGCATCGCCTCGCCCGCAACACTGCTCCGTCGTGCATCCATCTTACAGCGGCTCAATACGTTGATGTACCCGCCTGCCAGAATATTCAATCTCGATATCCTGGTCGCTTACTTTGAAACGCTCTATCAAATTGATATTAGCACGATGTTGCCGAATATCACCGCTCCTACGCTGATTATCCAGGGAGAACAGGACCCTATCGTTCCACCCACTCAAGGGACACATATTGCACGGCTTGTACCGCAAAGCACCCTGGTGATGGTGCCCCATGTTGGTCATGTGCTGTTTGTTGAAGACCCAGAACGCTATGAGACGCTGGTCGGCACTCGTCTCGCAGAGCTGACCCAAAGCCCCGTACCAGGTGTGCTAGAACGCTCACCGCTGGTTAATCCCTTGCCAGTTGAAACCAGTGTGTAGGCACTGACGGGCAGGCCCACGCGTTCTATATTCAGGACTTTTGCTTATCATGTAAGCGAAAGTTCGAATATTGTTGTAGCAACAGTTGTATACACCAATGAACCGTCTACTGAGACGGTTCATTGACAACGGTGTAGCGCTTTGGTATAATGCATTCGGGCCGCTAGCTCAACGGTAGAGCATCTGACTCTTAATCAGCTGGTTCAGGGTTCGAATCCCTGGCGGCTCACCACGTCCCAATGCGGAATCTGCGGGCTATTCATCATTGAATATCGGCCCACACATCCCTGTGGAGTTTATCGTTTGCTCTGCGTTCTTATCAAGAGAACACATCAGAGTCATCAGACACTATCGTACCACATAGCGAAAGCGTGTTGTCCCCACCGTCAACGTAATCGCTGCTAGCACCGACAGCATACCCACCGCTATCAGCACTGTATCGACCACATGTTGCCCAGATGGTGCAATAGCTGGCCCATAGAGCAAAACCCGCAACGCATTGATAGCATAGGTGACCGGATTGATGCTCGAAATGACCTGGAGCCAATCAGGCAGCAGCTCAACTGGCAAGAGTGCCGAACTGGTAAACATCAACGGCAACGTCAGAAAGTTGGAGATCAGAAAGGTCGATTCCGTATTGCGCGTCGTCAATGCCACCGCCACATTAAACCCGGCCAGCACCAGACCAAAGAGCAACGCAATCCCCAACGCTGCGAGAATGCCCGGCAACCCATAATAATACGTAATCGTCATCTGGATACCGTCTGCTCCAAAACGGATACCACCAACGAAAGCGGCGATAAGAATAATGACCGCCTGTACCATCATACGGGTCATATCACCCAGCACGCGGCCCAACAAGATAGTCATACGGTTAATCGGTGTGGTAAGCAGCTTCTCCAGAAATCCGCTATCCAGATCGTTAATTAAGCCCAGTCCGGATTGTCCAGCGCCAAAGAGGATGGTCTGTAACATAACCGCCGGCGCAAAAAAGGCCAGAAAGCTCAGGCCACCAAACGAATCACTCATACCAGGGGACTGCGCTATGCGTTCAAAGTTTTGACCAAACAGCAGCAACCAGACCATCGGTTGAATCAGCGAAAAGTAGAGAATGACCGGTCGGCGAAAGAGTTTCAAGACAGCCCGTCGATATAACACCCAGGTTTCATGCAGAAAGACCAGTGGCCCGTGTGGGTGATCTATCGATGTGGTAGGCGAAGGTGATGTCACAGATTCAAGCTCCCAAATCTAGCAAACAATGGTGTATCCAACAGGCTAACGCCGACGACGTGAGCGACCAAACCCGCCACGCCGATTGCGCCAGTTTTCAATCGGTCCCTCCTGGCGAATTTGATGCCCGGTATGCTTGAGAAATACGTCATCCAGCGAAGGACTGGTGAGCGATAATTGGGCGACTTTTAGATCATGGTCTTCGAGTAGACGGATAAGCTCTGGCACAACCGTGCCGCCTTGCTGGGCATACACATTCACCCCTTCATCAAACAGATCGGCCCCAAGAGCAAAGGGGGCCGCCGCCAGCAGATCACGCGCTTGCTCACACTGTTCTGGCAGAGGCATCCCATTGGACTGAAATCGCAGACTGATGACATCGCCACCAATGTCCTGTTTCAGGTTCCTGGGGCTGCCAATCGTGCGAATCTCGCCATGATCGATAATAGCGAGCCGATGGCACAGACGATCCGCTTCCTCCATATAGTGCGTTGTCAAAAAGATCGTCAGATGCTCCTGCTGATTCAAACGCTCAAGATATACCCAGAGATTGGCACGGTTCTGCGGATCCAAACCAGTGGTCGGCTCATCCAAAAAGAGGATACGTGGACGGTGCATCAACCCCGTTGCCAGGTCCAGGCGTTTGCGCATGCCCCCACTGTATGAGCCGGCCGGGCGTTCGGCATCGTTGGTCAGGTCCATCAGGTCGAGCAGTTCATCAACCCGCTGTCGCAATGCCGTGTGCTTCATATGAAAGAGTTCACCCTGCATCAGCAGATTTTCACGCCCGGTCAAATCGTCATCCACGCCAACATCCTGCGGCGCATAGCCAATCACCTGCCGAATCGCATTGGCCTGGTGCGCCCGATCAAAACCCATCACCAAGACCTGACCGCTCGTATAGGGCATCAGGGTGATGATAATTTTGATTGTGGTGGTTTTTCCGGCGCCATTCGGCCCCAGAAACCCAAAAAATTCACCTTCAGCGACATCAAACGAAATCCCACGCACCGCTTCGGTCCCGTCAGGATAGGTTTTCACCAGGTTCTGTACTTCAATGATGGCACTCACGCATCTCCTCCTCGATTACTGACCCGAAGCCAGAAAGATCATGCTCTCGCTCTCGGTGCGATATTCGTTTAAATCGTAATCACCATAACACGATTGTACCACAAAACCAGCACGAGCAAACAAATGTTCCATCTCGTAACGGTAGAACCAGCGTGCATTGAAATGCATCATCTGCCGGCTGATGACACCCTGCGGGCTGCACACATCGTACCAATAGGTGATTCTGGTCATCTGGGTTGCCAGATCGCTTACCCGCGCAACTGTCTTCATGACCTGGTTGCCATCCAGTTCATAGGAACACTCGAGCACCAGGCGGTTATCTTCCTCGAGCAACTGTCGCGGATCTGGGTTCGGCAAGTCAATCAGCACAAATCCATCGGGCTGCAACGCCCGGCGGAGCGTTGCCAGACATGCCAGCTGATCATCTATCGTTTCCAGATGCATGAAGGAATTGAAGCCCACAAAAGCTAGGGCAAAGTGGTGTTCCGGTAATTCCACCCGGCGGACATCGCCCTCTATCAATTGTACCTGATCAGTATCCAGGTTCGCCCGCGCGATTTTCTGCTGGGCCTGGCTGAGCATTGTCGGTGAGATATCCACTCCCGTGATGTGCCAGCCATCTTCGGCCAGCGGCAGCAGTAAGCGCCCTGTACCGCACATCAGTTCAAGAATCGGGTCGCCGGTGCGGCGGGCCATCTCGCGGTAGAGGACAATATCATCGTGATAATCTTGCGTATCTGCATCATAATACTGCGCAAAAACATCAAAGCACGTCATTCGTATTCCCCTGTTCGTTCTATCATATCACGTTATGAACTGAGCATGATGCTCAACACGATCACCCCACCAAAGACAAATAGGATCAGCAGACCAGCACCCAGCACCATCGGATTGATAATTGGCTCGAACCCAGGCGCAGATGTTGGTGGCGGCGATGTGCCAGGCATCTGCGGCCAATCTTGCGATCGCAGGCGTTGCCGTAACCAACGTGGCATGGTATCTGCTGCCGTTTGGGTTGACCCATACGGTGTATCTTCGCCGTAGTGTTGCGTTGATACCGTCTGGTTGGCAGAGGTAGGGTATGATGGCGGCTTGTTGCGATTTGCGGTCTCGGGCGGCATACCAGTGGGCAGCCTACTCTCTGATGATTGATTTGAACGAGTGATGGCTTTGCTGATCGTCGATCCCACTCCAATGATGACTGCCAGAGCGATAAGACCCATGAAGACCATATCAGCAGGCAGTTCGCCACCTGTGATATCTTCAACGAATCGTGCTATCTGATTGCCAAAAATCAGGGTCAGTGCAATCATTGGCCCAAAACAACCCCACTTGGATTTTTCCTGGTTCTGCTCTTCCTGTTCTTCTTGCACTATCTGGTTATTCAAGGGTTCAGGGTTCCTTTCTATCCAGCATCAGACACGGGGCTGGCCCGTACAATGAGCCGATGGGAATAGATGCCAACGGGAATACAGGTGATGAGGGTCAACGTTTCGGTCGGGGTGGGATTCATCACCCAAGTTTCGTGCGGCAAGAGCGTCAAGATTTCATCGACCACATACTGCCGCTGCTGGTCGCTCGTTGAAAGCCAGATGGCATCACCGACTTGTACCGCTGGCAGGTTGCTAAAAATAATGCCGGCATAGCCAACATGCCCGGCCAGAATAATATTGCCCGGCGTGCCAGGATAGGCTGAAACCGGCCAGTAATGCGCGGCGCTGTAGCGAGGGACATCCCAACGGGTTTCGGAAAAGCCGCTCGCTGTGACATCAGTTGCCACGCCAATGCGCGGAATGCTGATAAACGTTGGTCGTATCCCCGCCCATGCCTGCTCGGCTGTTTCCACCGGTTGCTGCGCCCACGCTGGAGCACCATACGTCGCCAGATGCGCATGGCCCAGATGGCTGACCTGAATCTGGCTTTCTGGTGCTGCGTTCGGCCACCACTCCAGACGCACGCGCTCGAAATATTGCACCAGCACCGCTGGCTGATCGGGCAGCAACGTCTCGGCAAAGGCTTCGGAAAGAGGATAGCCAGCGACTTCCAGACCACCCTGTTGCTGCCAGAAGGTCAAAAACGGCTCTTGCAGCGTATGTCTCGTCTCAGCAAACAACACCCCGCCCGGCGGTGACTCGAAGACTGGTTGAAACGCCGGTAGCGCTTCTTTCCCTTGCGCCGCCCAGCGTCCCAGATGGCTGGCCTCAACCCGCAACAAATCGGCATGCCACTCAAGCCGAGCACGCTCAAAATACTGCACCGGCCGACCAGCGTCAAGGTAAACTTCCGTCAACGGCAAACCCAGCAGAGTCAAACCACCATGCTGATCGAAAAAATCACGAAACTGATACGCCAGCGTATGGCCCGTCTGTGGAAACAAGAGCGGTGCTCCACCACTGGTATTGGCACGAACCGGTTGCCCTGGTTGCAACATGTAACCCAACAGTAACGTCAAAAACAGCAAAGAGAGCGATTTCATCATTCCTCGCAAAAGATTCCTCAGAGAACGCTTATGCTCTATTGTAGCATGATCTTTTGCAGATTGACAGTGAATGAATGATGCGCTACGATAAGACTGACAGAAAACCGAGGAAATACAAAGGGAAGATGTATCGCCGCATCTGTCATGATTTCAGTTCAAGTTCGTTTACAGATGAGGCATAGGTAAGATGACGGGCGAGACCTATAACATTACCGAATTGGTAGCATATGAAGTCAATGCTGACTCAAATTCTCCGATAAAGCGAAGCGAAACAAGCCCATCGCAGCAAAGCCGTCTTACCGAAACCGAAGCAACGGCGACTCCGTCTATCCCTGAAAATCCGACCAATTCGTCAATACTTCCAGAGACCCTGATCAAAATCGCATCCAGTCTGGTCACCGTCCTTGATCATGCTGAACTCCTGAACATACTCCTTCCCCGTCTTATGGACGTGATGCCAGGCTTCCAGGCTGGATTGCTCTGGTTGCTCGACCGTCGCACCGGCCGCCTCCAAGTCGCAACTGATTATGCATTGCCCTTAGAAACGTCAACCCGTACAGCCCTAGTCAACTGCCAGCTCATATCGGGTGAAGGGGTTGCGGGTCAAACGATGCAAAGCCAGAAACCCATCCTCTGGTGCAGTCAGAACGGCTATCTGGCAGCAGTCGCGCGGAATCAGCAAGCGGTGGCCAATACCATTGGATCATCCAATCAAGTGGTCATGCAACAATTGCACGATCAACTGCCAGCATTGCTCACCATCGTCAGCCTGCCGCTCAAAACCACCAGCGAGACGGTTGGCTGTCTCGAATGCTGGCGACTGGCCGAACCAGATGATACCCTGCATACAACACAATGGCTGACTACCCTTCAGCACATCGGCCCGCTGCTGGCCGCCCATATTGTCAACAGTCAGCGCTATCTCCAATCGCAACGCCACTGCCGCCGTCTGGATGCCTTTGATGCGGTGGTCACCGCTATCAGTACATCGACCGACTTGCAAGACCTGGTGTATAGTGTCCTGGATGTTATTCTGGGCCTGCTGCCCGTCTCCGCTGGTGGCCTCTGGCTGCTTGACCCATCGCAAGATTGCCTGGTGATGGCAGCCTTTCAGGGGATTGCCGACCAACATCGGGCCGATTTGCGCAATATTGCTGTGACCGGTTCGGCCTGCGAAGAAGTCGTTCGTTATGGTCAGCCAACGGTCCGGCCGCTGATGGAAGAGCGCGGCGAAGCGGATTTGATAGCGGCTGGGCTAGCCAGTAGCGCCTATCTCCCACTGCTCGCTGGTGGCACCGTTGTTGGGGTAATGGGCCTCTATGGCGATGCCCTGCTCCATCGTGAGCTTGATATGGCCCGCCTCATGCCACTCGGCAACCAGATTGGCTTTGCAATTGCCAACGTGCGCCTCTATCAAGATAGTCAGCTGGAACGCGGCAAGCTCAGCATGGTCATCAACAGCATTGCTGAAGGTGTGATTGTGTGCGACCGGAAAGGCCAGTTGATCCTGGCGAATGAAGCCGCTATGGAAATGCTCAGTCTTGATGTGTTGCCGTTTGAGCAGACCCTGGGTGAAATGGTCGATTTTTATGATATTCGTGACCTGGAAGGCCAGCCCATTTCGGTCGAGCAGTTGCCCTTCTCAATGGCCCTGTCAGGCGATGTGTTTCACGATTATCGCTTAATCTTTCATGCGAACAGTATAAACAACCGGGTCTTAAGTTTTAGTGGCGCTCCGGCCCGTTCGCCCAGTGATGATATCGAGGGCGCCGTTGTTATTATGCGTGATATTACCGCCAGCCAGAAACTGGAACGCGCCAAGGATGAGTTTCTCGCCGTCGCCGCCCACGAACTCCGCAGCCCGCTGGCGGCTGTGCGTAGCTATGCCGAAATGCTCTTGCGCCGCGAACGACAACGCACCGAAGCCGATTCACTCGACCGGCGTGGCCTTACCATTCTGTCGCAACAGGTCAACCATATGCTGCGCATGGTCGATAACTTGCTCGATATGTCACGTCTCGAAGCCGGTCAGATCGATCTCCAACTGCAACGCATCAACCTGGTCGCCCTAGCCAACCAGGTGATCGACCAGCAACAACATGCGGTCGGCTCACACGAACTGGTCCTCAACATCGAAGAGCCTGAAATATGGGTTATCTGTGACTCATTGCGTATCCGTCAGGTGATGACCAACCTGTTAAGCAATGGTATCAAGTACAGTCCGGCTGATACACGTGTCACGTTGCGCATTGGCATTATCGATCAGGTTGATACCCACCAGGACATGTCCAGCGACCTCTCGTCTGAAGCACAACCAACCCATTCGGTGATTGTCTCGGTGCACGATATGGGCAATGGCATCAACCCCGAAGAGCAAGCCCGGCTGTTTCAACGGTTCTACCGAACCCGCCCACGGGGACGGCGGATTGAGGGACTGGGCCTTGGTCTTTATCTCAGTCGCCAGTTTATCCTCATGCATGGCGGTCAAATCTGGGTAGAAAGCAACGAAGGGCAGGGTAGCACCTTTGCTTTTACCCTGCCTGCTCGCCGAGAAGAATAGAGGAGGTCTATGCAGTTTAAATCCTGGATTACTGATCTTCCCGTCTATAAGCCTGCCCGCCTAATCGGGCAGCAACCGAAATCGGTCACCAAACTTTCATCCAATGAAAATGCGTTGGGTCCATCACCGCGTGCCCTGGCAGCAATTCAAGATGCTCTGCCAGGCATAGCACGCTACCCCGATGCTTCATCCATGGCATTGCGCCAGAAGCTCGCCAGCGTCGCTGGCCTGCCGGTTGAATCGATTATGTGTACCAACGGCTCCGATGAAATGGTCTTGCTGCTGTGTCTGGCCTTTCTGCGTGAGCAAGACGAAGCCGTGATGGCCGAAGGGACCTTTATTAGCTATCTCCTACGCACCCGTGGTGTTGGTGCGCAGGCGGTGCGTGTTCCACTCCATGCGTACACCCACGATTTGCCCGCTATGGCTCAGGCGATCACGCCGCGCACGCGCCTGCTTTTTGTTTGCAATCCCAACAACCCCACCGCAACGATGGTATCACACGACGATGTACAGGCCCTGTTGGCCCAGGTGCCGGAGCATGTTCTGGTCGTGGTTGATGAAGCCTACCGTGAGTTTGTGAACCGCACCGACTACCCCGATTTGCTGCCCGAGATCCAGCGTGGCCGCCGGAACCTGATCATCTTACGCACCTTTGCCAAAATATATGGTCTGGCTGGCCTCCGTCTCGGATACGCCTATGGTCATCCCGATGTCCTGAGCTATCTTGAACGCATGCGTCCCATCTTTAGCGTCAACACCCTGTCGCAAGTGGCTGGCATCGCCGCCCTCGATGACCATGAGCACCTTGAACGGAGCCGTGCCCATGCCAATGTCTGCCGCACGTACTTTCAACGACGGTTAGACGAACTACACCTCTCGGCCATTCCCAGTGAGACCAACTTTATTGCTTTTTCGGTAGGAGATGATATGGATGTGACCAGCCGATTGCTCGATCAGGGCTTTGCGGTCACCCCGCTTAGTGGATGGGGCGTTCCCGGTTGCATTCGCGTGACCTTTGGTACCACCGAGCAGAATAACCAGTTTTTCGCCACCCTGAGCCAGATCATACAAGCATAAACCCGAGGCAGTCGTGATGCACACGTCTATTCCACGACGATCCCGTTATCTGACAGCGTTCCTGCTCTGTCTGTTGGTATGTACTGTTGCCTGTCAGCAAGAAACGCGTCGCCCGATGGTCCTCACCCCCGGCCCCTCGCCCATCCTTGGGAGCGGGGTGGCAGCGGCCATGACACCGTTGTTTGATGACTTTAGCGACCCGACAACGGGCACGGTACTGGCCGGGGCCGACGAGGTGGCCCAGTATCGGTTTGTGGATGGGACCTACCAGATTGCTATTCAGGCCGCCGAAACCCTGGCATGGGGGCTGATTGACCATGACTATGGCGATATGACGGTCGAGGTGGATACCTGGATCGAAGATGATACCGTGTTGACAGCCACTGGTCTGATCTTTGGCTATCAGAATGATCGCAATTTCTACCTGTTTCGGGTCGCTTCCAACGGTTTCTATAGCCTTGAACGCCTTGAAGAGAATGCCTGGACGGTGTTGCTTGATTGGACCCCAGCACCTATCCTTGAATCACCAGCAACGCTTCCAGATGGGTCACTATCCTATCGGTTACGGGTGACGACCCGTGGTCAGCGCATAAGCCTGTTGGTGAATGGGCATATGCTTGAAGAGACGATTGACCATGCCTTTCCTGGGGGCAAAGTAGCCCTAGCAGCAAGCACTTTGAACGATAGAACGATACGTATACGCTTTGATAATCTTTCGATCCGCCCACGTACCACCCATCCCACCACGCACGGCGATCAAACTGACGAACGGTAAAATCTGACCGATTGAGGACAAAACCAGATGACGCTTCCTCCGCGACTACAAGCCTATGTATCCTATTTTGAGCGCCTGACGAGCCAACCTGCCAACCGGTGGGATGGATTCTTGCTCGACAAAGCCACAGACAATCCCCATCACTTGCTCAATCAACTGGCCTTTCCCTGCTATGCGCTAGCTGCTATGAGCCTGCATACCGATGTTGATCAGGCTGAACGTGAGCGTTGTCGCCAGGCCATGGCCGCCCTGATTGATCGCATGCTGCAACGCCGTGTCTGGGCTTACTGGTCAATGGAGCGCGAAAAACAACATGCGGCACGCACCGACCCCGTCGAAAAGGGCAATGCTGCGTACAGTGGTCATCTTGCGATGATGATTGGGATGTTTGAAGTGGCCACCGGCGACCGGCGTTATGATGATACGTTTACCTTTACCTGGGCGCCGTATGAGCGTTTTACCTACGATCATCACCAACTGACCGAACAGCTCTGGCAGCAGATGCGTATGAGTCCCTATCACGGTGTGGAAAGCCAGCGTGGCACGATCCACCTGCTGGCAATGAACCAGGTGCTCTGGGCCATCGCGCTCCACGACGAGTTGCACGGCAGCGAATATGCGAGCGTCAATGACGGCTGGTTGCGTTTTGTCAAACAACGTTTGGTGCTGCGTGGGCCGCGTATGATCAATCGCGGCATCTTTAGCCCGATCTTCCGAACCCGCCTGCGCATGCCCATGCCGCTCGGCTGCAACCTGGCTGATGCCTGGACCCTGGCGCTCCTCACACCGATCGTTCCACGAATGGACCAGCCCCTTTCTTGCCACGTTTCGCTCGGCTATCAAACAGCCCCCTCATCCCCAGCCCTTCTCCCACAAGGGGAGAAGGGAGTCTCCCAAACAGCAAAACAGCCAGCAGAGCAGCACACCAACCGCCTGCCTACCCGCCGGATCAGACCGTTGTGCTGATCAGATGAGCCATACGCTGATTACGACCGGCTTTACCTATATGCTTGCCCAGACACTGGGTGAACACAGCCTGGCAAGCGCCCTGCTGGCCTACGCTGATGAACATGGACAGCCAGTAGAACAGGGGAATGAACGGCGCTACCAGGTCAATCAGCTTGATGCGTATGTGACGGCGCTCTTTGCTCTGGGTGAGGCCGGCTCGCTCTCTGTCGTTGTCCAGGCCGCTGCCCAGGGCATGCCCCAACCGCTCCCGCGCACACCTGATACAGCGAGATACACAGAACAGCAACACCTGCCGGACCCATCGCCAGATCAACTGGCACATGCGGTTGTTCCGACGTTGGGCGCAGCACGCTGCGCACCTACAGGAACACAACCCATGGCGGTTGATGACGATACAGACGATACCATGATCAGAACCATGAGAGGAGAACAGATGATGCAAGCGGATATCAACGGTATTACCCTGAGCTATGAGGATCGCGGTCAAGGATTGGCCGTGCTGCTGATTCACGCCTTTCCTATGAGCGGTGCGCTATGGCAACAGCAGATCAGTGCGCTGGAGACCGACTATCGCGTGATTGTGCCGGATCTACGCGGCTTTGGCAGCAGCACGATTGCCAAAGGCCCTTACCCCATGGATACCTTTGCGGATGACCTGGTAACGCTGTTGGACCGCCTCGCCATCAAGCAGGCTGTAATCGGTGGCCTCTCTATGGGCGGTTACATTGCCCTGGCCTTGCTCGAACGTTACCCCGAACGCGTGCAGGGCCTGATTCTCGCCGACACACGGGCTACCGCTGATACCGCCGAGGCCCGTGGGCACCGCGAAACCACCGCCAAAATGGTCGAAACCGAGGGGAGTGCGGCGATTGCCGACCGTATGCTGCCGAACCTGCTATCACCGCAAACCACTGCGGAAAAGCAGGCGTTTGTGCGCAGCCTGATTGAAGCGAACCTTCCCCAGGGCATTGCTGGGGCTCTGCGTGGCATGGCGCTGCGCCGTGACTCTACTGAGCTGCTTGCGAGCATCACGGTACCCACTCTGATCCTGGTGGGTGCCGATGATATGCTCTCGCCACCGGCCGAGATGGAGACGATGCACCAGGCCATTGCTGGGAGCCAGTTTGTGATTATCCCAACTGCCGGCCATGTTGCCAATATCGACAACCCGGATGCCTTTAACGAAGCCCTGCGCCAGTTTCTTCTCAGCTTTGAAGCGTTTGAGCGTTGAAGCGCAAAACAGTCGCGGGTATCGGGTATCGGGTATCGGCGTATATGTCTTTTCTCATCAGCATACCGCCATTCCCGCCCATAGAGCCATAGAGCATAGCCAGGGCAATCACATCTTACAATCCTAGCACTTGTGCAAGGTAGCCATCATCAAGCGCAGCGCGGAAGCGCTTCATTTTGAGGCTCCCTTTGCTCGGTTCCTGGCGCAAGAGATTGAGGACCATATGTCGCACGACCGCCATATTCTGCGGGGCATTCCCACTGCGAATCCGGCTGTCATCTTCATGAAAGACAACATCCAGCACCCAATGCACCTGGTTTTCGATGCCCCAATGGCTGCGCACCAGGTCATTCACCGTTGTCGCAGTGAGCGGTTGGTTGAGCAGGTAATACCGCTGCTCAACGGTCGTGGTGCCGTGCACCGTGCGCTGGGATTCGATCAAGGCCACGCTTGCCAGATCGCGCCAGCGCTGGCCCTCGTCCAAATAAGCCACAACTGCCGGATCACTGATGACAAAGGCCGTGCGGGTCTCGATTCGTCCATGCCCCACGATGGTCTCGCTCGCGCTCGTCATGCCATATTCTGGTTGCTGCGCCGCACGCGCATCAGCAAAGAGCGCCTGCACATCGGCAAACAGCGTTGGCTGGTTCCCTTTCAACGCCAGCACATCGTTGCCACCGCGCTGCACAATCTGGTTGGCAATCGCGGTTTGGCAGCCCATGGCATCAATGGTGACGGTACACCCGTTCAGGTCCAACAGATCCAACAGGAGCGGGATCGCCGTGATTTCATTCGATTTGTCGTCCACCGCGACCTGGCCCAACATCAGGCGATTCTCGGCAGCCCATGCGATCACCAAGTGGAGCGCTGCGTTGCCGTTCGAACGATCATGCGTCCGACGATGGGTCTTGCCATCAATGGCGATCAGATCACCGCGCACCTGCTGGATCGCCTGCACCCACTGCAGAAAGCTGTGCTGAAACTGTTCCGGGTCAATGCGGGCAAACACGTGCCCAAATGTGTCGTGCGAAGGAATGCCGTTGGGCAAATCCAGGAATGTTTCCAACCACGCCCGCTTCGTCTTCCCAAACGCCTCCACGGCGACCCAGCCATCCGCACCACAGATAACGGCACACAGGGTGATCACAATCATATCGAGCAAGCATGGTCTTTGGTCCGGCCAATCCGTGGAT
>JAAURD010000079.1 GCA_012034075.1 Chloroflexaceae bacterium
CGGCTTGCAGCCTGCTTTGGAGGGGTCGCAGCGTGCTGCGACCCTCCAAAAGCAGGCGCTCCGCGTTCTAGCAAAGCGCATACCAGTGATCACCCGAATTTGGTATTACCTGTTGTGGGTTGGGCGATTGCCGCATCGCCATAATGGACGCGCTCAGCGTCGGGTTCGCCGGGGGCGATAGTGGGTCCATGGATATGGGTATAGCCCAACTCTTGCAGCCAGTCGAGCATGAGTTGTTCAAGGTCGTTTTCGGTGATACCGAGCGATGGCATAGCTGCGTCCCTTCATTGCTCTATGTTGGTGCTACTCCAAGGAGTTCATATTCAATCGCGCGCGGGTTGAGCACTTGCTGCGAGGCATTCAGTATCTCGATGCCCACCACCTGTCCCCCTGCGTCGTAGTCAAAGATAACGCCCGGTTTTTCCTCGCTGCTCTCCGCAATGGGAGCATCGCTCAATAGGATGCGCATTACATCCACATCAGCGCTATATGTTACGTTCATTCTGTCCTCCAATAGCATGGCTATCTGGCTGGTGCGGTAGACGGTAATCACCACTGCGGGGTTGAGCGTATCGGCAACGACGGCCCGCATCATCTTTACAGGAGTAGTAATAATTTCATCTATATGTACATAAACTAACTATTGTAGCCAGTCGAGCATAAGTTGTTCAAGGCCGTTTTCGGTAATGGTCATAATTCACGAAGGCTTTCTGGTGCTAGATTATAGAATGCATCAGTAGTGGGACAACGTCCCTTCTTTGGGTATCTCGTGCTTGTCTTGTAAAGCACAGATGTAATTTTCTTGACCCAATTCTCGATCCGTTCTTTTTCACCAGAATATCGTTCGGCATCTCTGTAATCATTAAGGTCTGCGAATCGGCGCAAGATGAAGCCAATCAAATCGGCCACCTGAATCAGTGCAACCTGTTTTGAGTTGGCAAAGAATGGAACATCTACAATCTGACTGAGACGATCATTTGTATCATCATATTCATAGTATGAGTCCGACCATTTGGGAGGAGCGGACAAAAGATCAGGCAAGCTTTTATCGCCTTTTCCACGGTCAAAGACCATCACAACGTGCCCCTTCTGCCCTTCATTCTTGTAGACTTTTTGAAGCGACAATATGACATGAAAAGCTGCCGTATGCCAGTAATCTTTCAATGACTGACAGACCATACAGGTGCTTTTACGAGTGTCAAATCGTCTCTTGCAAACCGCCGAGAAGCCTAATTTGTGTTTGCGGCTTACGAACCAGTCCAGCGTTTCATTTATGATTTGATGGCGCTGTGGTCCTTTAACCCCTTTCCATTCATCATTACCGCTATACAGTTCTGCTGCATGTAATTCGTGAACTTCTCTATTCGCGATCGTACTCAGGTTACGTAAGTGCTGGTTCCACTCCCGTTTTGTAAGATGCATTCTTTGAGCATCGACAACGACTCCAACAAAGATAACGACGGTGTCCTGACCAGTGCCTGTTTCATCAAGGTAGCAGAACTTCATATGTACTCCTGGGTTAAACGTGTATATTCAACAACTCGAAACCTTATCTCCACATCCTTCACTAACACCTATCGCGCCCTATCACGCCTGTACATCATCCACCACCCGCACAGCGAGCACATAATTGGCTCGCGGCGGCTCAATGGCACTGATCGGGACGGTCACAACGGCTATCGACTCGCCCAGGGCATTAAACACTTCAAGGATTGCGCCCGCTTCGCCATCGGTGACGGGCAGGTAATCAATATACATGGCGGTGTCGCCTGCTTTGAGATGGGCTTCCGGGATGTCGCGGGTGAGCACCACCCGGCTATACCGTTCAGGTTGCATCGTCTGTTTTCCTCCAGGGCTTCAAGATGTGTGCAGCAGCAGCCGAAATCCAACCTGTTCAAAATGCCGATCAGAGGTGAAGGCATCCGTCAGGCCATGCTGCTGCATCATCGCAAAACTGATACAATCGGTCAGGCTCCACGCCTTGTCTCATCGCTGCTGGTACAGACTCCATCCCGCGTGATACCATTCCTGGCTGGCGGCTTCAATCGTTACGTCGGCAAGTTGATACAGCCCGTTGATAAAAGCAATGATGCCACCACGAAAGGCAGGCGTAGCAAATGCCGCTGTCACTTCGAGCAGGACAAACTCACTGGTAAGCAGTGGGCGGCGTGCCTGGTGCAGCGTTTGCATCACCTGGCGAGCGGCAACAGCGAGGCTGTCACTCGGATCAAACAGGGCGATCCAGGCGGCTGTATCGACAAAAACCTGCATCACTCGCCCTCACCGCGCCGTGGCGTGCCATACAGATAATGATCGTGCTGGTGCGCCAGGTCGCCGATCCCGGTTGCCACGCCGTGCTGGTCTGCAAGCTGGAGTATCTGCGCCCAGCTATCAGGGGCCGCGTCTGCTTCGGTGGTGGCTACCTGCTCGGCGGCAACGGCGGCGGCGATCTGCTGTGCCAGTGCAGCCAGCAGGCGGCTCTGTTCAGCCAGTGTCAGGCGGCGACTGGCCGCCAGGAGATCATCAACGGTCATAAATCCTCCTGGGTGATTATCCCCTCTGCATCCCCCACCGCCACCGCGCCCGATAGCAGCTTCGGTAGCAGCGTGTCACGCAGTGCAGCAAGCGTGCGGGATTGGTGGATGCTTGTGGCTATTTTTTCGATCATCGGCTGTAAATACTCAGTCAGTGCCATCACTACATTAATATATTACAACCTCATAAATAGAAATATCACCCCAATTTGTGTGGCATTTTTGTCCCAATAGATGCGGCGTCGGTATATTGGACAAATTCATTTCGGTTGCCAGTCATGGGGAAGTTTTCCAAGTGGAGGTGATAAAATGACTTTCATCAGGTTATCTGCCATATCACCCCGCCACACAACATGTCAGTCATCGTCGTCATCGGTTCCCTCGTCTGGTTGTGCCAGCAGCGCGGCTACCTGTGTTTTGAGGACAGGGAGCGACTCTTCGATAATCTCCCAGACACGCTGCAAACTTATCTGGTCGTACCCGTGGATCAGCAGGTTGCGAAACCCGATGAGTTGCCCCTAGGCTATCTGTGGGTGCTGCTGCTGCGTGTGCTCCGAAAGCCTGCGGGCAGCTTCCCCGATAACCTCAAAATTACGAATCACTGCATCTTGCAGCATCGGCGAGGCAAAAAATGCCGCACGCCCATCTTTTGTATAATCCTCGATGCGCGTGATCCGTTCGCTGATGTATAGGAAATAGAGCCGTTCGTCTTTCTCGCTCACAGTGGCACCGCCTCCGCCAGCACCCGGTCGCGTATGTACCAGTGCAACTCGTCGTCTCCGACCACATCAACCTTGCGCCCCAGCAGTTCCGCCAGATCGAGGTGCAACCCGACCCCAACCCAGGACGACAGGCTACCATAATTCCAGGTGACCAGAAAGTCAACATCGCTCTCGGCGGTGGCCTCGCCACGCACCACCGAGCCGAAAACGCGCACATTCAACGCGCCGTGCTGTTCGGCCAGCCGCAGTATCTCATCACGGTGCGCCACCAGCAGGTCGGCCGGGGGCGAGGGTGCAAGCTCTGCAATGCTCATGGTTTCTCCCCATCCCATGGATATTCCAACATCCGCAGGGTGTCAGTCGTTGTCGTCATCGATGACTCCGTCTGGCTGGGCCAGCAGTGCCTCGATCTGCGCCTTGAAGGGCGGCAGGTCTTCCGTGACCGTTTTCCAGACGATTTCCAGATTGACCGCAAAGTAGCCATGCACAATCACGTTCCGCATCCCAATAGCTGCCGACCACGGCACCGCCGGGTGCTGGGCGCGAAACCCGGCATCCAGCCGATTGGCGGCCTCCCCAATAATGTGCAGATTGAACAGCACCGCGTGCTGTATTTGTCGGACTTGGGTAAAGATACCGTAATCCAGCCCGGCAGTGTAGCACGCAATATCATCAAGGGCTGTGCGGATGTCCTGCAACAACGCCCGATTCATCCGTGATGGGCTCATATCATCACCACCTCTGCGAGCAGCGAATCAGCGATATGTGGCTTCACGTCGGCCCGATGCACCAGGTCTACCGGCACGCCCAGCAACGCCGCGAGCTCTTCCTGAAGCTCGACGTAGGTAAACAGCCCTGGCAGCGTGTCAAACTCGACCAGCACATCCAGATCACTGGTCGGTGTCTGTTCGTTGCGAACATACGAGCCGAAGACACCCAGCGCCCGAACGCGATAGCGCTGTGCGAGTGTAGGCATATGTACCTGTAGCGTGGCGATATGGCGCGCCACAGGCCAAGTATCCCGTATCTGCGCGATAGTCATGGTGTCCCCTCCAGGTCATACCCCAACATCCGCAGGGTGTCAGTCGTTGTCGTCATCGGTCAAGTTCTCCAGCAAGTCGGGCAGGTTGCCGTAATCATACGGTGAGCAGCGATAGATACCCATCACTCGCACCCAGCCTTCCGTGTCATTCACCGCATACATCAGCCGCCAGCCTTCCATCCGCAGCCGGTCGATTTCCACTGTCGCTGGTACATTTAACCCGGAGACATCCAGCGAGCGGCTCCCTGGCGGGCGCGGCCCATCGGCGCCAGGGCCGTTATCGCACGCTGCATCCGCTCGCGGATATGACCAGGAAGCTTGCCGCGTACTGCATGAACCTCTGGTTCCAGAAACAGCGCATAGCTCATGCCCACTCGGGCGATGTGCTAGTTAAAAACCGATTGACGAATCGCCCTCCAGTGTGATACAGAACATGATGTAATCCCATTCTGTACCTGCTGGAGGACACTCGTATGATAACAAATTTTACGGATTTTTGTACGGCGATGTATGTCGTGATTGATGATTGCTGGCACCAGATTGCACCATTGTTTCGCCGTCCGGGACCAGCACCGGAATGCAGCGATAGTGAATGGATCACCCTTGCGGTAGTGGCCGAATGTTGGGGCTGGGATCAGGAAACCGCGGCGCTCCAACGTTGGCAAGCGTATCGCCATCTGTTCCCGCACCTGCCGGAACGCAGTCGCTTCAATCGTCGCCGTCGGAACCTGGCGCAGGCCATCAACCTGGTGCGCTGCCTGGTGCTCTCCATGCTGGATGTGGCGCAGGAGACCGCATGCGCGATTGACAGCCTGCCCGTGCCGGTCATCCAATTTCATCTCGTGCCCGGTGCGGGTTCCAAAGCAGACTGGCAGGCCGCCGGGGCGACGTTTGGCAAGGTGTCCTCGAAAAAGCAGACCATCTTCGGCTACAAACTGCACCTGCTGGTCACGCTGGGCGGGGTGATCCGAGATTTTGTGTTGGCACCCGCGAACGCGGCGGATGGGCCACTGGCAGAAGAAGTTCTGGCCGCCCACACCGACCTGGTGGTGGTGGGGGACAAAGCCTACATCAGCGCGGAGCGGGCAGCCCGTTTGTGGCACGAGCAGCGCATTGCCCTAGTGGCTCCGCGCAAAGCCAACCAGCGAGCGCACAACGACCCGGACGTAGCGCATGCTGAACCGCGCCCGCCAGATCATTGAAACCGTGAATGGACAATTGCAGGAACAATTTCATCTCGAAACCAATCATGCGTATCAGTTCAGTGGGCTGTGTGCTCGCTTGTATACGAAATTGACCGCCCATACGCTCTGCATCTATCTCAACCGACTGCTGGGCAACCCGGCGTTCTTGCAGATCAAACAGGTCGCGTTTCCCAATGGATAACCATATTGTTGGAACTAGCACATCGCCCCAGTAGGAGACTGTATCCTGGCACCCAAACAAACGCTATCATCTGTAGCGAGGAAGTATCCCATACATGACATGATACGCATTTCGTTCAATCGATCAACTATGCACAATCTGACGTGGCATGTGCGTCTGGCCATTCAGGCCGGTGATGCCCGTCGTATCAAACCGAGCAGTGCCTTGCTCTAGCTGGCGGAAGGCATGACCGTCTGCACCATTGCGAAGCGCCTGGGTCTATCGCAAGCGACCGTTTTTACCTGATTTCAGGACTTTTTGGCGGATACGTGGGCCAGTCTGTCGTACTGAAACCACCCTGACCATCCGGAACAGGTGACCAAAACTGCATAACAATAGCTGTATGATGTAGTCAGTGCCGGCCACGCAAAGGAGGACCGCATCGAACCCAGAGCTAATACACGATCGATTGCTTTTCAACGTGGATGTGTTGGATATCAAAGCCGAGACCATGCAGCTCTGCATGTTTACTCACGCGCAGCAGTCGCAGCCGATTCAGCGCATAGAAGAGTACAAAGCTAGTGGATACGGTCCAGCCGGCACAGATCAATACACCGATGAGCTGCGCCAATAACTGGTTGGGATTGCCCATAATCAGGCCCGTTACGCCGTTCTCAGAAGCAAACAGACCGAGCGCCAACGTTCCCCAGACACCGCAGACTAAATGGGCCGGGATGGCGCCGACAGCATCATCAATCCGCAGCATCTCCAGTAGCCGGGTAAAGACCACGACCAGCACGCCACCCATACCACCAATGACAAATGCGGCATAGGGATGAACATAGGCACACGATGCGGTAATAGCAACCAGACCACCAACCGTGCCATTGAGCATCGCCACAATATCCAGCTCACGCTGTTGCATAGCTCCCTTATCCAGTCGTAGCACACGCCCCTGAAACGGCCCAAAGAGACCATATACCCGCGACCGGTAGGAGCGGAGTACCGTGGTTAACAATGCGGCAATACCGCCCATAGATGCCGCAATTGTCGTATTCACTGCAATCAGCGCAATCATCTGGACATGCTCACCACTGGCGCCCAGAGTGCTGCCGGCATTAAACCCAAACCAGCCCAGCCACAAAATAAAGACACCGAGCACCACAAAGGGGAGTGATTGCCCCTCTATCGGTATCGGTCGGCGGTCTTTGCCAAACCGCCGTTCGGGTACCGGTTGCAAACGAATAGCATGATCGCCAATCGTCGTTTCACGTGGCGCCTCTGTTGTCCAGCGGTCGCCAATCATCCACGTGCCAACCAGAGCCATCCAGCCGCCCAGGCTATGCACTACCGTGGAGCCAGCAAAATCATGAAATCCAAGGACATGCAGCCATCCCTGGCTATTCCAGGCCCAATGCCCAAAGAGCGGGTAAATGACGCCGGCAATCGCGAAGCTGTAGATGACATAGCCAACGATCTGGGTTCGTTCGGCCATCGCGCCCGATACAATCGTAGCGGCGGTACCCGCAAAGACCAGTTGAAAGAGCCAGAATGCAGCCATGGGGATCATCGGCTCACCGCGGCTATTCAGCAACATGCCTTGCAGATCAATACCACCGATACCCAGCCACGAGAAGACCTGGCCGGAGAATTGACCCGCCAACAGGCTATCCCCATACATCAGGCCAAAACCCAACACAAAAAACGCAATCGTGCTGACCCCAAAATCGAGATAATTCTTGGTCAGAATATTGGCGGTATTCTTCTTGCGAACCATGCCGGTTTCCAGAAACGCAAAGCCCGCCTGCATAAAAAAGATGAGGAACGCTGACACCAGCACCCATACGGTATCAATTGCAGGGTCCGACCGGGCCGGGTCCGGCGGTGGCGCTTCAACCAGCACTTGCCCAAAAACCCACCACCACAGCATCATCGTGCCAACCGCCAGAACCGCAATCAGTAACCACCATTTGCGGTTATGCGGCTCTACTACTGGAACATGATCCTCAATCATCGCAAACCCTTCTATGAAACCGAATCAGCTGGACCCGGCCTGCTGGTAGAGAACCAGCGTCTGGCCCTGTCTGCTCCAAATCCATCCTGCTTCTGCTATGCTGGACGATAACACTCACGGCAGCCCACATCACGCTGCAGATAGCGGGTATCTCTGACCCTATGAACGTGATTCCGTCCAGAGTTATCATAACACACCATGGCCTTGCCAATACGATACACCGGTGATGATCAGCGCATGCGCCTGTGCTCGCATGCGGTCATGGTGCAGGGACAACCCCTGCGCTGCTCAGGTGAACATCGTTTGGCGTATGGCCCTCACCGCTGACAATTCCAGTGTACATGCCCCGATCATACGGGCATGAGTCATGCTATAATGCAATCTTCTTACGGCAGGGACACCATGACTGTTGGCAACGATGCCCCAATCAGGGCGTGCCTGTGATCGTGGGGATAGGGGTTTTTGGATCAGTTTGAAGTGAAGCGATCAGGAGGGGTGAGTATGGCACAAGCATTTGCCAGGGTCTATAATCCACCGGTTGAACTACCGCAATTACAGGTTTCTAAGGATACAGCGGTGGTTATTCGGCGTGCGCGTGTGGGTGATGTGCCGCGCCTGTATCAGATTATCAACTACTATGCGGCGCGGGGCGATATGCTGCCCAAAACATTGGACCAGCTGTATCAACGGGTACGTGCAATTCATGTGGCCGAGGCTGGCAATGAAGTGGTGGGCTGTGCTGCGCTGAAGATTACCTGGCATAATCTGGCCGAGGTGATCAGCGTGGCAGTGCATCCTGATTTTCAGGGTTGTGGCCTGGGACAGCGGCTCGTACAACCGCTCTTTAGCGAGGCGCTTGAGCTGGGCATTGATACGCTGTTTACGCTGACGTTGCAGGTGGCGTTTTTTAGTCGGTTGGGCTTTCGCGAGGTGCCGCGGCTGATATTGCCGCACAAAATCTGGCAAGATTGCACCGCTTGTGTGAAGCGTGATCACTGCGATGAAACGGCTATGATCTGTACATTGAAACCATAACCTGTCTTGCATTGTTTGCATCATACCAAATTCAGGTGATCCCTGGTATGTGCTGGGGCGCAGACGTCTCGTGGAGCGCAGGTGTCTCGCCTGCATGCCCCTACGTCTGATACGGAATCAGTCTATCGCGTATCGATGCTTGCCATTTGGTATGAGCGACTACGTTCAGCGTGGCACGTGCTGCCCCTGACACGGAAACCACATACGGCGTGCATGGGGCGTAGCACGCTCCTACGTCTTGGATGTTCTGCTCCATCATTTCATCGATGTGTTTGGCATTGATGTTGATCTGGTCACAGTGGCGGCGGAAGCGAGTGCTGCTGCCACCCCACAGGCCGACCAGTTTGCCCAATGGCTACGAATCAGAGCGCAACAGCTTTCTGGTACGTCTGGCCGAGGGCGACCCGGCGGTGCGTGCCGAACTCATCCGCCGGCTGCGTGCCGTCGGTGGCATCACAACAGCGCCACCTGTCAGCACCGGCCCACGCCGCACCATCAAAGAGATGCTCAACAAGGTCAGCGACTATGTCCGCCAGCGCGAAGAACGCGAACGCGAAGCCGTAGCGCAGGCCCGTCAACGTGAACTGGATGACCTGGCACAGCGAGTGATGCCGCGTGGGAAGAGGTGATCACCCTGATTGAAGAGAAACACGCCTCTGCCTACGAGCGTGCGGCAAAGCTCCAGATTGATCTCCGTGACCTGGCGGCTTACCAGCAGCAGCAGCCGACGTTTGATGCACGATTGGATAAGATTATCACGACCTATGCCAAACGTCCGGCCCTGCTGCACCGCCTGTATGATGTCGGATTAACAGAGCAAGAAATCAGGAGGTAAGCCCATGACCATTCCCGCCCTCAGTAATGCCACGTTTCTCAGCTACGCCACGCCCAATGTCGTCGAAGCACGTCTGCATATTCTGGCACGGCAGGGGCGCAACGAGGAGTTTCTCGAGCTGGCGCAGAAGACGGGAAGCACGATGCGCTATGCCACGATGCTGATCCAGATTGGACGTGTAGCGAAGGCGGTCGAAGTTGGCATTCAGGCCATAAAGAATGAATTTAGTACATATATATATGGATTATAACCTGTATGGGTATAACACGATTGACACGGCATTCGATGTAGCTGAGCATAGACTCACACTTGTGTAATTATACAACCAAATGACGGGGTGGCTCTGCAATGCTGCGCAACGGCAGGGACGGCATGATCTGGCGTTGCGAGCGGCAGTAGCGGCGTTTCACGTATCGCCAACGTTGCCAGCCCTCTACAACCACACCGTCCTGCTGTTTTGATACCAAATTGCTGTTTGCCATCCAAGCACCAATACCCAGGGAACGTCATAACAGGCAAACCGAACCCAAATTGATATGATACACTGGTACTGTTTTGGTAGACAGACCTATGGTTTATTGCGAGGAGTGTACAATGGGTGAATCACCGATTCGGTTGATGGTGTTTTTCGATTTTCTCTGCCCTTTTTGTGATCGGGCAAATACTTGGCTCAATCAGGTCAGCGAACAGCTGGGTGAACGGCTCATACTGGAATGGCGCTTTTTCGCGCTGGAACAGCTGAATGCACCGGTGAATAGCGATTGGAAAATCTGGGAACAGAGCGATGACTACACGACCCATGTGATGGGAGGGCGTACGGAGTTTCGCGGCTTGCTGGCATTGTGGGGGACTGTAGCAGCACAGCAACAGGGAGATGCCGCGTCTGGTCGTTTTCGCAATGCACTTTTTCGGGCACGCCACGACGAGCAACTGGACATGAGTCAGCGTGATGCGATTCAACAGATTGCTGAGCAGGTTGGTTTAGATATGGCACGTTTTACGCACGATTTTCGTGACCGAAGCCTGCTTGAGGTGCTGCGCCGTGATTATGAAGAGGGTCGTGCGCGTCTATCGGGTTTCGGCGGTACCGACGCTGTGTCATGAATCAGGCACAGGGATGCTGTTAGGGCTGCGAGCATTGCCACCAGCAGATGAAGCTGTGCCCTTTTTTGAAGAATGGTACATTACATTGGTTGGGCGGCTGTGGTTAAACGAAATCAAGCGCACACCGCCACCAGTGAACGATTAGGATGGCGTCATTGGTATGGGGGCATGGGCATTGGGAGGGGATGGACCATACCATAAGAGCGTGCTGGTGGTATCACTATGCCAGACACACACGCAGTTGCGACCCGCATGCTTGGCTTCATACATGGCCTGGTCAGCACGATGAATGAGATCGTTTATGGTGGTGTCCTCGGTCTCGCTCCGCAGGGCAATGCCTGCACTGATAGTGACGGAGATACACTGCTGGTCTTTAGAAACAACCATTTGTGCAATATTCTTGCGTAATTGTTCGGCAATGTGCCAGGCACGCTGCTGGTTGGTGTCAGAAAGCAGGATGACCAGTTCTTCACCACCATAACGGCCGATGATATCGGTGGAAGCAAGGACACTACGACATTGCTGGGCAACCCGCCACAGCACTTCATCGCCAGTGGCATGACCGTAGGTATCGTTGACCTGCTTGAAGCGATCGATATCGATCATCACGATAGCGAGTGGTTGCTGCTCGGTATGCGCCTGCGTGAGCAGCTGTTCGGCCTGTTGAAAGAACGAGCGGCGATTGGCGAGCTGGGTGAGCGGCTCAACGGTTGCCAGTTGTTGCATTTCGGCGAAGAGTCGTGCATGCTCCAGAGCAAGCGCCGCCTGTTGCAGAAACAGGGTAAAGAGCTGGATATCGGCTTGATTGAAACGACGTTGTGTATTCGTATCACCAATGCTTATCACTCCCAATAATTGATCACCCGCAATGAGTGGCATGAGCAGGACGGTCGACCCCGGTGGTTGGTGAGCTATGGCTGATCGTTTGGATCGAGATTCATTATGATCAAGTATGAGTGGTTGATGGGTTCGCGCAACGTGGCGTATCGCGCCTTCAGCGGGCCATTGATGCTGATTGGTAGCAGCATTGGTCAGTGGCCAGAAAACACGGATACACAGCTCTTTGCGACTTGCATCAGAGAGTCTGAGCTGACCACTCGTTGCCCCAAGCAGATATACCGCACGTTCAACAACAAGGTGGATCAGGGTATCGAAATCGAGTTCATCGGTGATATCGTACAGCGCCGTACAGAGGTGCTCAAACTGTCCTATCGGCGGCTGTGTATTGGTTTCGCTGACCCTGATGACGAACGGCTGATTCACGCTCGACCGCTGGTTGAGCATTGCCGAGAGCGTGCTGCACCGTTGCTCTAACTCACGGTTGATCTGTTGCTGTTCGCTGAACTGATGTTCGAGTTGTGCCAGGCGTTGCCATACTATCTCCACATCATCCTGTTCGTGATGGTGCTGAACACGATGCATAGGGCGTGTTTCACGCAACCAGTCTGGTCGATCTGATGGTGCGGGCGATACCAGCAAGGATCGTTGATCATGAGATTGCGGTGGATACCCTGGGTAATCATGGATTGTTGGCATACAGGTTCCGATTGGGTCTCCTTCAGACGTCATTGTCTTTACTCCTCTTTTCCTGGTCTTTACGACATACTGCTGTCCGTTCGGTATGGATCGGCAGTCTCGTATGGTTACTACCAGGTCGATACGCCAATGTTGTTTTACTCAACGTGTCATCATTCGAGATGTATGATTATATCACTTCTTTCTGTATCAACGAGTAGCGATAGTTATCCTCGCTGAGCCGACGATGAGACCTCAGTAAGATGCTTATGATGAAATGTTGATGGATATGTTTGTTTCTAGCATACTACCACGGTTTTGTACCATAGCAAGTAGGGAATTTTCTGATATTGTATTGGGGTAATCATGTAGACAGATCACACAGCTGTAAGAGACCGTAGTCGTAGGGGCGCAGCGTGCTGCACCCCGTTGTCCACCACAAACAGAACAGAACGTAAGTTCACAACGTCAACATATAATCAAAAATTAACCGCGAAGCCTGCGCGATGGCAGCAATCCCAGCCTCATTGTCAACCAGATCGCTGCTCATAATCACCACGATATAACGGCGTGCATGCGGATAAGGGTTTCCACCACCCCGGCATCGTGCTCGATGCCAGGGACAAAGCCACTGCGGTTCATCACCCGCGTGCCAGGCGGCAGCAAACCAGCAATCTTCTCGCGATCAGCGTTAATGAACATATTCGCCAGCAACACCTGGGCGGTGGTATTGCCAGCTTGCTGCTGCTCCGATAACCCTTGCAACAGACGTAGCATATCGGCGGGGCTGGTTTCGATGGTTTCGGGGCCGGGGGTGAAATCAAAAAAGAGGCGTTCAACATGGGTCTGTGTGGCACCGAGATCGTCCATCAGGTTGTTTACGGCGTCAAAACCGATACGCTCGAGGATCATATTGCTGACCGTGTTATTGTCAAACTCATAGAGCATTTCGGCGCAGAGACGACCCAGGCTGCGGCGCGTGCCAATGGGTTGCTGCTGCATTGAACCGCTCCCAGGGACAATATCTTCGGCGTGGAGTTCTAACTCTTCGTTCAAGTCAATCAAGCCCTCATCGGCCAGATGGTAGAGTGCCATCGCAATCGGTAATTTGATCAGGCTGGCGGAGTAAAAGACACGGTCGGGCTGTTGCGCAACGATCAAGGTGCCGGTTTGCTCATCATACACCATCACCGCAAATGTACCGAGATTGGGATTGAGGATCGCCTGGAGTTCGGCCTCTGGAAAGGGGGGCAGCGTTGCTGTCTGGGCTGTCGGCTGCATCGTTTGACGCAGGCCCGGCGCACATTGCGGCGACCGATGCGCAAGATCCGGCGGCATGGCCTGCACCAGTGGCAAACCTGATATGAGGATCATCATTACCAGCAATAACACACCTGACAGCATCAAACGAGGCATAGGGAGCACTCCAACTTATTGATAAGAGCGGGGGACGCGTGCTAGCAACGCCGAAACCACTTCATAGTTAATCGTCCCGAACCAGCGGGCCACATCATCGGCGGTGAGGCGGCTGTCGCCCTGCTGACCAATCAGTACGACTGGATCGCCACGCTGGACATTGGCAATGTCGGTGACATCAATCAGCACATAATCCATACAGACACGCCCAACAATCGGCGCACGCTGCCCACCCACCAGCACCTCACGCCAGGGCGGTGAACGGCGCACCCCATCGGCATAGCCCACGGGTATGGTAGCAATACGCGACGGTCGGGTGGTGACAAAGATACCACCATAGGAGAGTGGCACGCCGGCCGAAACCGCTTTGACCTGCGCAACTTCGCTGGCAAAGGTGAGCACAGGCTGCATATCGGCGGGCAATGGTGTTTCGTCAGATGGGTTCAGCCCATAACAGGCAATGCCTGGGCGGACCATATCATAACGAGCGGCGGGAAAACGTAGCAAGGCCGCGCTATTGGCGGCATGGATGACAGGTGGTCGTCGTGTGCCAAGGCTTCCCAGAATTGCTTCAAAGCGGGACAGTTGCTGCTGCGCAAAGGTTTCATCGGCGCTATCGGCTGTCGCAAAGTGGGTGTAGAGGCCGTCAATTTGTAACCCCGGTAGCTGCGCCAGATAGTCCAGAAAGGCGGACGTATCAGCCGGTGCCACCCCAAGACGCCCCATACCGGTATCTACTTTGACATGCACCAGCGCCCGCCGACCGATTTCCTGGGCTGCTGCCGAGAGAGCCTGGGCACTGGCCTGATCATAGACGGTGGTGATGAGACGAGCACCAACGGTATCGATAGCTTGCCACGCGGGCACATAGCCAAAGAGCAATATCGGCGCATCGATGCCTGCTTCACGCAGTGCTAGAGCCTCTCCCAGGGTAGCGACCGCCAGTGCCGATGCCCCGTGAGCGAGAGCGGTGCGGGCTACTGCTAGGTCGCCATGACCGTAGGCGTTGGCTTTGACCACGGCCATCAGATCAACACCAGCAATCGCTCGTAGACGCTGGATATTATGAGCGAGTGCGGCTAGATCAATGCAGATGCGGGTTGGTCGCGGCCATCCTGTGGCTGACCGGAACCCTGAGCAGGTTGGATGTACGGGTGACATTTAGCGCTTCCAGGTGGTTATAACATCTTCAACAACGGCTATTGCCTGTTCCATATCCTGGGGCGTAATATCAAGATGGGGCACCGCACGAATACGCGACCCAATCTGACTCATCCGCACACCCCGCCGTTCTATCTCGTGCAAAAAATCGCTCGGTGCAATACCCGCTCCCGATGTATCAAAAAAGACCATATTTGTCTCAACCGGCTGTTGCACATCAATGCCATCCAGTGTAATAAGATGGTTTGCCAACAGCCGAGCATGCTCATGATCCTCTTGTAATCGCCAGATATGATGCTCAAGCGCATAGATACAACCAGCAGCAACCACTCCGGCCTGACGCAAGGCACCGCCGAGCAGGTGCTTATAGCGACGTGCTGATTCAATAAAAGCGGTACTGCCAGCGAGTACAGCACCCATTGGCGCACCCAGGCCTTTGCTAAAATCGACCCACACCGAGTCGCACCCTTCAGCATACGTCCGCGCCGAGATACCGGTGGTGACAACTGCATTGAACAGGCGTGCCCCATCCATATGGACAGCCAGCCCATGGGTATGGGCAACCGCACAGACAGCCTGAAGCTGTTCGAGCGGCCAGATGGTGCCACCGCCAAAGTTATGCGTCTGCTCGACACAGACCAGACGCGGCACCGGCGCATAGACCGAAGGTGTGGGCAGAGCCGCCAACACATCTTCGGCGGTAAACTGGCCGCGATGGCCGGGCAACTGATCCACAATAACACCGGATACCAGCGCCGCACCACCGGTTTCAGAACGCAAAATGTGGGATTGCCGATCAGCCAGCAACGCATCACCGGGCTGGGTATGCACCTTCACCGCAATCACATTGCACATGGTGCCACTGGGTAAAAAGAGCGCCGCCTCTTTACCCAGCATATCGGCCACCAGTTGATTGAGTCGGTTTATGGTGGGGTCTTCACCCCGTTGCTCATCGCCAACCTGGGCCTGAGCCATCGCGTTGCGCATCGCCGCTGTGGGACGGGTGGCAGTATCGCTGGATAAGTCAATCATCAGGAGATCGCTATCCGTTCACTTCACTGGTTCAGCCAGGGCCCGCACTGCCCGCAAACTGCGTTCCGAACTGGTAAGTGGGGTATAGTCGAGACCGATATACCCGCGGTAGCCTTTTTCACGCAACAGCGCGAAGATAAAGCGGTAGTTAATCTCGCCGGTGCCTGGTTCATGCCGTCCTGGCACATCTGCTGCATGAATATGGCCTATTAAATCCAGATTACTGACCAGTCGCGTGCTCAAATTACCTTCGCTAATCTGCTGGTGGTACAGGTTAAAGAGCAACCGAACCGATGGGCTGTTGACTTCGCGAATAATTTGAAACCCTTGATTCGAGAAGATCAAATAGTTTCCTGGATAATCATAAATATTGCGCGGTTCTAAGAGAAGCGTAACACCCGCGTCTTCAGCAATGGGCACCACTTTCCGTAGGGCTTCGACAATATGAGCGTGCTGTTGTGGACGCGGGACATTGGGCATCAACGGACCGCTATGCACAATCAAATTGGCACACGATAAATCGACTGCCAGCGACGCAGCCTGGGTGATATCTCGCTCAAACTGCGCACGCTGGTCGGGATCAACCAACGAGGCGGTGCTTCCCACAAAGGCTATCGGCGTTATCCGCAATGCACTGGCAAGTGCCTGGGTGATGTTCATATCCTTGCGGTTACGTTCGACAAACTCAAATGCATTGAACCCCTGGGCCGCGACATGCTCTAGTCGTTGTTCAAAAGGGTGTTCGAGAAAGATGGTTTCCACACAAACCGAAAACCGAAGAGGTGGGTTATTAACCATAGCCCTGCTCAATATTCCTACTCTCTATCGCAGAGAAAACATCTCATGCCAGTATACGACATCCATTTCCCATTCCTATGACAACACCACACATTGTAGTCGATACCATCCTACGACGATTTATTCCGATTACGGTTGCGCAAAAACGGCGGTATCTCCAGATCTTCGCTACTGCCAAACCCAGGCGTTGCTCGAGGTGGCGGCGAAGATGTGGTAGTTTGCCGTCTGGGTGTTGCCACTGCCGATGGCAGCGTTGCTGGCTGGGCCGGTGCTGGCACGGCAGTCTGCGTGCTGGTCGTCGTTGGGTATGAGCGCGACCGTTGTACATTGGGTTTGTTGAGATCAAAGCCGGTGGCAATCAAGGTGATCTTCACTTCGCCTGGCGGATAGTGCTGATCGATGACCGCACCAACAATAATGTTGGCATCCGGATCGACGGCCTTCGCCACAATATCAGCGGCCTCGTACACTTCTAAAATACCCAGGTCTTCGCCACCCGTTACATTAAACAGCACGCCTTTGGCGCCATCAATACTGACTTCAAGCAATGGGCTGGCAATCGCCTGATTCACCGCATCGACCATGCGGTTGTCGCCACTGCCCACACCCACAGCCATCAACGCCGAGCCTGCTTGCGACATAATCGCTTTCACATCGGCAAAGTCAACATTGATCAAGCCACGCTGGGTAATCAAGTCCGAGATACCCTGAATACCGTGGCGCAACACACTATCGGCCATCTGGAATGCCTGGATCATCGATGTGTTTTTGCTCGCTGTCTGTAACAGGCGATCATTCGGGATGATAATCAAGGTATCAACAACCGGGCGCAATTGCTCGATGCCCTGTTCGGCCGTCTTGCGGCGATGATTGCCTTCAAAGGTAAAGGGCTTGGTAACCACACCTACTGTCAATGCTCCTAGATCATGCGCCACACCGGCTATCACCGGCGATGCCCCCGTGCCGGTACCACCGCCCATACCGGCGGTTACAAACACCATATCGGCGCCTTTGAGCTGTTCGTAGAGATCTTCTTGATTCTCTTCGGCCGCCTTTTGCCCAATCACTGGATTGCCACCGCTGCCAAGCCCACGGGTCAATTTATCGCCAATGCGCACTCGAACGGTTGCCAGCGAATGCAACAGGGCCTGGGCATCGGTATTCACCGCAATAAAATCCACCCCTTGCACGCCTTCATCGATCATCCGGTCAACGGCGTTACATCCGCCGCCGCCAATACCGACCACTTTAATCTGGGCAAAGTTCTCAAGTGCGAAGCCATTACTTGTTTGTTCTACCATATCGTTAGATTCCTCCTCAAATGCATCGGTCAGAGTTTAAGGTAAAAATTCGCGCAACCAGCTCTTCAATCGTTCATACACACCGCCCCAGCCATCCCGTTCCCGCAACCTCCCCCCCGACCCCATCGGGCAGCATCCCATGGGTAAAGCCCCAGCGAATCAGCCCCACACTCGTCGCATAGGGCGGCGTATCGAGCGACTCCGACAGGCCTGTCAGTCCCGTTGGCCAACCCACCCGCACCGGGATGCCCAGCATCGTGCTCGCCAGTTCGTCCAAACGCGGTAACTGGGCACTGCCGCCCGTCAGCACCATCCCTGCCTGCAACATCCCGTCATAGCCGCTGCGCTGAATTTCGGTATAGATCATTTCGATCAGTTGTTCGGCACGCGCCTGCAAAATCTCATTCACCAGACGGCGGCTAATCCGCTGTTTTTCGCCAGAGCGCAACGTCTCCACTTCGATCAGATCATCCTCATCGAGCGGGTTATCCATTGCCAATGGCGGATCATCAGGATCGACAGCTTCAGCATCGGTTTCGCCAGACCAGGTGTCTACCATGGCACAACCATACTTCAGCTTCAAATATTCCGCCGTATTGTATGGCGTATGCAACACATACACCAGATCATTGGTCAGATGATTGCCGCCAATCGGGATAACACTGGTATGCCAGACACTCCCCTGCAAAAAGACCGCAACATCGGTCGTGCTTCCACCAATATCCACCAGCACCACCCCCCGGTCCTTATCTTCCTGCGTCAGTACCGCCTCACCCGAAGCCAGCGGTTGCAGCACCAGATCATCGATCTCAATACCGGCTCGTTGCACACTCTTGATCAGATTCTGGATCGCCATCACTTCGCCCGTGACAATATGGGTCTCCACCTCCAAACGAAACCCACTCATCCCAATCGGGTCACGAATCCCCTCATGGCCGTCAACACTATAGGCCCGCGGGATGACATGGACCACCTCACGTTGGGTTGGAATAGCAACTGCCCGTGCCGCTTCCACCGCCCGTGACACATCATCGTGGGTAATCTCATAGTCGGGCTGCCCAATCGCCACCACACCACGGCTATTCAGCGAGCCGATATGTCGGCCAGCGATGCCCACAAAGGCCGTCCCAATGCGATACCCGCTCAGTCGCTCAGCCTTCTCCACGCTCGTTGCAATTGCTGTCACCGCATCATCAATATTGACAACCACGCCGCGATCCAGGCCCTTACTCGGCATCTGACCAACACCCAGAATGTTGATCTTACCATCATGACGAACCTGGCCCACCACCGTGCATACTTTCGTTGTCCCGACATCAATCCCAACGATTGTCCGTTGCATCACGCTATCTCTCAACTGTCCGCTTTCATCACGCTATTCCGCAGTTCTCCAGAAAGCCAGTACCATTGAAATAAACCAGATTGACCAACTTTGTGAAACCTTTGTGTTCTTCGTGTTCTTTGTGGTGAATCTCACATGAAATAAACCAGAATGACCAACTTTGTGAAACCTTTGTGTTCTTCGTGTTCTTTGTGGTGAATCTCACACGCGCCTGCTTCACAATTGATAAAACGGGTCCGCTGAACGCAAATCCAGATACCGAAACGTCGTCTGATCCGCGAGCAGCGAACCAAAAATCGCTAGCTTGCGATCCAGATCTTCGGGCTGACCAAACACCACCGTCTGATCCGTTGCAGTCCTAATATACACACCAAGTCCCGCATCCCAACCAATCACCGCCGGTGTCAGTTGCAATTCCGTGGGCAGGCGTAACGCCAGTGCCCGCGCCAACTCTAGGGTTTTCCGATCCAGCTGATCATTCGGCTGCAAGCGCATCTCCGGCTGCGCCACAATCACCAGCGTATCGGCGTCGGCCTGATCATCGGCACTATCGATCACCTTGCCCGAACCATCAACCAGATACTGCACGCCACCCGTCTGCCAACGGACTTCTGGGCGTCGTTCAACAATCGTAATCGTTGCGCGATCGGGCAGCGACACCTGAACATGCGCCTGTTCAACATACGCCGATTGCCGTACATGCTGAGCCACCGCTTCCGTATCGACAAACCAGACCGGTCGGCCATGCACGCCCGTCAGGTTCAGCACATCTGCATCGGTCAGCAGACTATTCCCCTCAACGTCCACCTGCCAGACCCCAAAAGCAGGAGATGTCAGCAGATGACCAAGCAACCCCACCGATATCACAAACAATACAAGGCTGAACAACCGCCCACTGCCCAGCCATCCCAGCAACACCTGACGTGGCCCTGGCTGCACCTGAGAGCCGCGT
>JAAURD010000343.1 GCA_012034075.1 Chloroflexaceae bacterium
ACTTCCGCGATCGGCTGTGTGGTGGACGCTGGCGATCGGTATTGTGTTTGCGTTTTTGAGCTATCAGCAGTTGTACCACACCGACCTGTGGGGACACGTGGTCTACGGGCAATACATCTGGAACGCCGGCTCGATTCCACAATACGAGCCGTTATTGACGCTGTCAGAAGGGCTGCCTTATCTGGATACGGGCAAGCTCTACCGGGCGATTGCCTATTACCAGCTGGTGAACCACCTTTCGCTGGAAGCGGCAGATGATGTGGCGGAGCTGGTGCGCGAATTGCAGCGGGCGGAGCTGGTGGTGGGCTACAACGTGCTGGCGTTCGATTACAAAGTGCTGGAGGCCTACACGCCGCTGGATCTGGGGCAACTGCCGACCTGTGATCTGATGGCGGATGTGGAGGCGGGACTGGGGGCGGCGTGTGGGTTTGCTGGCGGCCTTGCTGGCAGCCCTCGCGGTTATGTCGATCCAGCAATCGCACTTTTATGTTGACCCGATCTTCTCGACCTTTTTTACCCTGGTAGCACTCTATGCGGCGGTGCGCGTGGTACAAGATGGCAGCAGTGGGGCGTATGTGCTGCTCGGTCTGGGAATTGGCTTTGCTGCGGCCAATCGCATTACGCTGGCATCGCTGGGCTTGATCGCCATCGTCGCGGCGGTGCTGGCAGCATTGCCGCGTTCATCGCCCGCAGCCACCAGCGATACGGATGCCCCGACGATGCCTTCGTTCTGGGATGCGTTTCTGGGGCGGCACCTGCCGCTGCTCTTTCTGGCCGGGCTGATCACGCTGCTCACGTTTCGCGTCGTACAGCCCTATGCATTCGTCGGTTCAACAACGCTATCGCCGTTGCCAGCCGAGGCGCAGGAGAGCTGGCTGAACGGCATGGGCTTTTTTGATATCCGGCCAGACCCGCGTTTTCTCGACAATATGCAGAGCGTCCAACGGCTGGTGAGCGGTCAGGATGATTTCTACCCATCGCAACAGTGGGTTAACCGCGTAGCCTATCTCTTCCCCTGGAGCAATATGGTGATCTGGGGCATGGGGCCGTTGCTCGGTTTGACCGCATGGGGCGCATGGTTGCTGGCCGGCTGGCACGTGCTCCGCGCGGTGCTGCGCGACAACCGTCTACCAGCGACTGTCGCAGGCATACCAAGGGCGGCGCTGGTGTTGTGGGTGTGGGTCGGCTTTTATTTTGGCTGGCAGGGCGGTCAATTTGCTATTACGATGCGCTATGTGCTACCGCTGTATGGTGCGTTGGTGCTGTTTACGGCATGGTTGCTGGTGCGCTGCTGGGACCATCGCCATGATCTGGGGCAACATCTGGGCCTCGGCTGGCTGCGACCGCTGGGGCTGACGCTGGCGGTCACGCTGCCGGTGGTGGTGGTGCTGGGCACCCTGGCATGGGCCTATGCGTTCTCACGCATCTATACCATCCCGCATTCACGGGTGCAGGCGGCGCACTGGGTGCTGGATCATGTTCCACCGGGATCATATTTGACGACTGAGGGCTGGGATGATCCGTTGCCCTTGCAGGTACGCGGGCCCAACCCCTGGGGCACCAGCTATTTCAGTGTTGATACGCAGCCCTATAGCGAAGATGAGCCGGGCAAATACTTCACGCCTGAGACTGGGCTGCTCGATCAGCTGGAGCAGGCTGATTATGTGGTGCTCACCAGCAATCGTGTGTACGACTCGACCCGCCGGCTACCGATGCGCTATCCCGCGACGATGCGCTACTATCATCATCTGTTTGCGGGCAACCTGGGGTTTGAGCTGGTTGCCGATATTCATTCGTATCCGCGCCTGTTTGGCATTGATATTCCGGATCAAAGCGCAGAGGAAGCGTTCACGGTCTATGATCATCCACGGGTGTTGATCTTTCAGAAGACGCCGAGCTTTTCGCGCGAGCGGGCGGCCGAGCTTATCACCGGCGATGTACACTGGGACGAGATATATAAGTCGCCAGTAGCCGTGGCAGATCGCGCACCAACCGCCCTGCGGTTAACCGAAAGCGCATGGCCGTGGTACCGCAACGCAGGCACATGGTCGGCCAGCTTTCACCGCGAGAGTCTGGTCAATGCGGTAGCGCCGTTGCTCTGGCTGGTCGTGGTTGAGCTGTTGGGCCTGGCCATGTTTGCCCTGTTGTTCTGGCTGTTGCCCTGGCTGCCCGACCGCGGCTGGTCGCTGGCAAAGGCACTGGCGCTGTTGCTGGTGGCCTGGGCGGCATGGTGGCTGGGCAGCCTGCGTGTGCTCGCCTTCGGACCATTGACGGTCTGGCTGTGTGCGTTGCCGTTGCTCTTGCTTGGCGCAGGTGTGGCGTGGCGTTCGCGGCAGGCGCTACGGGCATTCTGGCAGCAGCGGGGGCGCGATGTGCTCACGGCACAGGCGATCTATCTGTTGGCGTTTGTGTTGCTGCTGGTGATTCGCTGGTATAACCCGGATCTGTGGCACCCGGCCCGTGGCGGCGAAAAACCAATGGACTTCGCCTATCTCAATGCGACCTTGCAGAGTGGCGCGTTTCCGCCTTACGACCCGTGGCATGCGGGTGGGTTTATCAACTACTACTACTTTGGCTTTGTGATTGTCGGGACGCTGATTCATCTCACCACGGTGGTGCCAGCAATTGCCTACAATATTGCCGTCGCACTGCTGTTTGCCCTGACCGCGCTGGGTGCGTGGGGCGTGATCTATAATCTCCTGGCGCCGTCCCGTCCGCTCCAATGCTCCAACGCTCCATCGTTTCAACGACGGCTGGGGTATGCGCGGGCGGGCGCAGCATTGGCGCCGGTGCTGCTGTTGTTGTTGGGCAATATGGCACAGGCATGGTGGTTTATCAGCGGCTATGCCGCCGAGCAAACCGGGCGGCCGGAGTGGGCCTTCTGGGATGCAACCCGCATTATTCCGGGCACCGTCAATGAGTTTCCCTTCTTTACCTTTCTCTTCGCCGACCTGCATGCGCATATGATTGTGATGCCGTTTTCGTTGGCGTTGCTGGGGCTAACGGTGGCGCTGGCGCGTTTTGATCGCGGGTCGCGGCTGGCCGGGGAGCGTCAGCGCTGGTCGTGGCGCTGGTGGTTGAGCGATACGTCGCTCGTCATGCTGCTGTTCCTGGCGTTGCTCGGTGGCACGCTCCGCGCAACCAATACCTGGGATTATCCGACGTATATCGGGCTGACCGTGATAACCCTGACGCTGATAGCCTACCACCGCTGGCGTCACGATAGACACAGTTGGCGCCATGGGCTGTATCTGGTCGGCGCTCTGGCCCTGGTGGTGCTCGGCGGTTCCGCACTCTTTCTGCCGTTCGTCAGCCAGTTTGCGACCAACTCGAGCGGCATCGAACTGTTTACCGATGGCAGCCAGCCGGGCCTGATCAACCAGGTGCTGCTCGCGCCACGCACGACCATCACCGAATGGCTGCTGATCGCTGGTCTCTGGCTGTTTGTGCTGCTCAGTGCTGGCCTGTCGCTGGCACTGGACCATGTTGGTCCTCACCCCCGGCCCCTCGAAGGCCCTCAAACCCGGCTGCTCGAACCCCCTCACCCCCGGCCCCTCTCCCACAAGGGGAGAGGGGAGTCACGCCTCGAAGGCCCTCACC
>JAAURD010000344.1 GCA_012034075.1 Chloroflexaceae bacterium
TCTGGTGGCAGGATGGGACTGGTTGGGCCCGTGATTGGGAAACCTGGGGGCCAATGTAACCACCGCCGATGGCATCAGTGCGGTCTCCTGGGGCGATAATCGCATCGACTGCTTTGCTCGCCGTGAAGGTAGCATGGAACTGGTCCATCGCTTCTGGAATGGCAAGCAGTGGAGCAGTTGGCATACTCTGGGCGGTGTGCTCAATTCGGCTCCCTGTGCGGTGTCTCGTGGACCAAATCAGATCAACTGCTTCGCCTTGGGCAGCAATGGTCAGCTCTTTCATATTTACTGGAACGACCACAAATGGAGTGGCTGGGAGAACCTGGGCGGTGAGGATTTGCAATCGGCCCCGGCGGCAGTTGCGGTGAATGCCAATCACATTGAATGCTTTGTGCGCAGCACCGATAGCAATCTCTGGCACCTGAGCTGGAAGTAACGCCAACACCCGGTTGCCTGAACAGAGCAAGCATGCTATACTGAACCTGCTATGATACACGTAACAGCGAGCACGCCAACATACACACGCTCTTATATTCTGCTTCTGGCAGTGCTCGTCTTGGTGCTGCTGCTGCCAGCACCGATGGTGCTGGCCCAGACAGCCAGTGAACGGGCCAATATCAAAGTCTTTCTCTGGCCCGATAAGACGGCGCTCAACCGGGGCGAACTCACCCGCATCGAAATCCAGGTGCGCAACGATGGGCGTGGTACAGCCTCGGATATCCGTGTCGTGTTACCGCGGAATGATCGCCAGTTTGTCTATACTAATACCACGTTTGATGATGTTACTGACCAGGAGGCAATCCTGCTCTTTGATCCCATCGAAGCAAACCGTGAAACCCTTCAGGATGTCTTTTTGCGGGTGCAAAACAACCCACTCTCCGGGCAGTTTTTTCTCTACGCCACCTACAGTTGGAATGATGACCGCGGCGGTCGCACCGACCAGCGTACTGAGCGCCTCGCCTTGACCGTCAATGGCTTTGATGATACGTCTACCGGTGGGAGCAATACTGAGCCATGCCGTGATACACAACCACCGGTCATCGACAACATCAGCCTGGCGCCCTTTGGCCGCGATGGCTATGAAGTCACCTGGACGGCCCATGACGAACCAGCAGACTGCGCATCGGGAATTGACTTTTATGATGTCGATTTTAAACGCATCCCCAGCAATGATGCCTGGCGGCCCCTGCGACGCAACATCAAAGAACCCACTCGCCGTGCGGTGCTGGCGCCCACGGAAGGCAACCACTTTACCTTTCGGGTGCGAGCAACCGATTGGGCCGGCTTGACCAGCGATTGGTTCGAGTCCCCGATCGATACGCGCAACCTCCGCTAATGTCTTCATTCGCGTGCGGTCGTCCCGACCGCCGTGACTCCCCTCTCCCACAAGGGGAGAGGGGTCGGGGGTGAGGGGTATCAGACCACTTTTTGCTTAAAAACTGGCCAGAGCAGTCATCGCCGTTTTGCCATCCGGCGCTTGTGCTTCCAGGGTCACCTCGTTCTCAGTAGGAATGCCCACCAGTCGGAAGGGCGCCAGATCAAACAGCGGCGCCTTGCCCTGAAAACGAAAGGCCCGCACCGGTCGGGCAGTGTGTTGGCGCACCAGGTGCAGCAACAGCGTTGCCGTGAGCGGCCCATGGACAACCAGGCCGGGGTAGCCCTCTTCTTGCATGGCATAAGGTCGGTCGTAGTGAATGCGGTGGCTATTAAACGTGATGGCCGAAAACCGAAAGAGCAGGCGTGTGTCGGGCACAATCGTCTGTGACCAGGCCCCCTCTGGTAGCGACGGCAAATCTACGGGCACGGGCGCCGGCACCGGGTCACCCGCCTCACGGTACACAATGTCCTGCTCTTCTTCAATGCAGAGCTGACCATCCTGGACAAAACGATAGCCCACCGTAACAAATGCTAGCGGCCCGCTCTTGCCCGATTTCTGCACAATGTTGCGAATGACCCCTTCGCGGCGGGCTGCTTTATCAATGCGCAACGGCTGGTGGATAGTGAGCCGTGAACCAGCAAACATCCGCCGTGGGTACGGAATGGGCGGCATAAAGCCGCCGCGTTGCGGATGACCATCGACATCGAGCTGTGATTGTGCTGCCCTGGGCAGAAAATAGAACCACTGCCAGAGCGGTGGCAGTGGCTGCTCACGCGCCACTGCTGTTCCTGGCAGATCAAACGTGGCAGCAACCGCAAGTGCATGTGCCAGGCTGATAGTATCTTCGACCGTTTCGGTCTTGCCAATCCATGGAGTAAAATCGTCTGTCATAAGCCGTTCCTTTAGCTTCGCTGCTGCGAGATTGCTTTAACGCATTGCTGCCTTTCGTGGCATCAATACGGTATAATCAAAATCGAGGACCACCGCCGAGTCATATTTGCCCTCGCTGTCCTTGTACGGAAAATCGTTGCAGGCACGGTTTTTGGTCGCTACCGTGCGCACCCGTAGCGCACCCAGATCAGCCCGGCCAGCGATTGTGTATGTGTCGATAATCTCCGACCAGGCATAGACCGTATCACCGGCAAAGGTGGGGTTGGTGTGCCGCCCACCATTGATAGCGGCGATACTGAGCGCATTGGCGAGACCGTTGAACGAGAGCGAGCGTGCCAGACTGATGATATGGCCGCCATAGATAATACGCCGACCAAAGCGCCCTTCTTGTTCGGTATGCTGGTTAAAATGGACGCGGGCGGTATTCTGGTAGAGACGCGTTGCCAGCATATGCTCGGCCTCTTCGATCGTCATTCCATCGATATGGTCAATTTGCTCACCAACGGCGTAATCTTCCCATGCGTGGGTACTTCCCGCCAATGCGGTGTCGTATGACGCGGTGGATAGCTGGTAGGGCATCACCAGATCATCCACGGCGACGGCATCGGGCAGTTCGGGCAGCGTGGCCTCCGGTGCGGGTGCGTCGAGGTTGTTTTTGCGCACCATCACCCAGCGCATATAATCCAGCACGACCTCCTGCCGCTGGTTGCGACCGATAGAACGCACATAGACCACACCAGTCTTGCCATCGCGGTTTTGCTTGAGCCCAATCACCTTGGATGTAGTAGAGAGCGTATCACCAGGATAGACCGGCTGACCAAAGCGCCCGCCGGCATAGCCCAGGTTGGCTACTGCATTGAGCGAGATATCCGGCACGGTTTTGCCAAAGACAAGATGAAAGGCCAGCAGGCTATCAATGGGTGCCTGTGGCAGGCCCAGGGTGCGGGCAAACTCTGCCGATGAGTTGAGCGCAAAGCGGCCGCCAAACAACGCGGTGTAGAGCGCAATATCGCCTTCGGTGACGGTGCGCGGGGTAGCGTGAATGATTTCCTGTGCCAGCTGAAAATCTTCAAAATAGTTGCCCGGTTGGGTTTTGGTAGACATGACACCTCCCATTGTACGCTTAGAAACCATAGGCCTGGGCCAGGTCCGGGTCTTTCTGCGCCACCAGTTTGGCCAGGTCAACGATCACTTTGGCCTGTTTCCAGGTCGCATCATCTTGCATTTTGCCATCAATCATCTCGACGCCGCTGCCATCGGGCATGGCCTCAAGAATACGCTTGGCAAAGAGCACTTCCTGAATATCCGGGCTGAAGACGCGTTTG
>JAAURD010000080.1 GCA_012034075.1 Chloroflexaceae bacterium
CGGTGCAAAAACGCCATCAGCACCAGATGCGGCGCAATCTCCGGGTAGGGCGTGGCGTGCAGCAGCGGCTGCCCGTGCTGCCGCCAGAAGGCCAGGAAGGCATCCAGCAGGCGCTCCGGGTCAAGGTAGCCCGTCGGCGTAAGCCAGGTCGGAGTCAACTGTTTGGTCGGCAACGAGTCCATCACATTGCCCGCCAGAACGTGCACAATCACTTCGCGGTAGATCGAATTGGCAATCACCAGCCCACCGGCCGGGACACGCCGAAGCAGGCCCAGGTCTACGACAAACTGGCGATCATCATCTTGCGGGAGAAAAGAGACCGCGTGTAAAGCGCTCCGACCGCTTTACACTTTCCGCTTTGTGCTCAGTTCGGTATCACAACTCACCCACTACCTTAAATGTCTGAATAATCCGGTCCAACGCTTCCAGATCAGCTTCACTGATCGCTTGCACCAGCACCAGACCCATAAACTGGCTATCTTCGGGTCGAAATGCAACCACAAACATTGAAGAAACGTCATTACAGTTTGACCAGACATCATACTGCCCCTGGTACAGACCATCGCTATAGTCTTCACGGCCCTCATACGTACAGGTTTCCGCAAACTCAAATTGATCGAGCGCTTCCGGAATCAGCTCATCGATCATGGCCGGATCCTGACTCTCTGGGGGCAGATCAAATGCCACAAAGATCACACCCGGTGTCTCGGCCGTATTTAAAAAGCTCTCCAGGTCGGGAGCTGCCTGCACCGCTGGCCCTAGACGATCACCACTATCGCCAACCCACTCGGTGCCATCAACATCGCTCCATTCAGCCGGCACCTCAAGCACCAGGCTGCCACTGTCATCGCTGATCTGCACATAATCGAGATAGACCTCGCCGCTCCCAGCATCAGTGCTGCCAGTATCGTCCGCGGGTGCGACCAGTTCATCTGATTCGGTCACCGCAAACGAGAAGGTCTCGACGAGATCACCATCGGCCTGGTTCAGGGTGCCTTCCAGCACTTGCTCGGTCGCAGGCCGTACCACTTCAATCGCCATGGGGGTTGTGCTATCACGGCTGCGCAGAATATCGCAGTAATCCGCCATTGTGCCATCGGATGCCAGCGGTAAGCGCTCCATCGTGACAATAATATCGCCTGGCTCAATCCCGACCTGATCGGCTGGCGAGCCAGATTTGACCGATGCGACCCAGATACCCGAGCTGCTGTCACCCACAAAGGCCTCGCCATTCACACCAATCGATGTGACATCAGACTCTTTCAAATCCTCAATCAGGGCCAGTGCCTCATCACGGCCAATCGCAAAAAACTGCCCGACATCACTATTCCCTGCATAATTGACCCCGACCAACTGCCCGTCTTCAGTAACCAGGGGACCACCCGAATTGCCGGGGTTAATTCGCGCATCATGCTCAAGCACGCGGTCAACCGAAGCCCAGGGCGTTTCACCATCGGCATTCTCTTTGGAGATAATGCCACGAGTGAGCGTAAATTCCGGGTCGCCCAGCGGGAAGCCAGCGGCAAAGACATCCAGGCCGGTCTTCAATTCGTCGTCATACCAGTCAAGATAGGGGTAACCGTCGCCGTCCAAATCAATCACCGCCAGGTCCGAACATTCGGATGTCCCCAGAATCTGGGCATTCACCGGTTCATCACTATCGCCCACATAGACCCGAATGAATGCTGCACCAGTGACCACATGGTTATTGGTAACGGCAGTGCCATCGGAATCGATCAGAAAACCCGATCCACTGCCGGCACTGGTAACCATGCCCTCACCTGGTGTGGCAAACGTCCCTTCCGCTTCAATCCGAATGACCGCTTGCTCCACGTCATCCAGGCTGCCAATTGCACCAGCACCCGATGATGCTGGCGTGTCACCAGCAGGCTCAGTCTCCGGCGTGGCATCTTCGTCGGCTGGGGCCTCGGTTGGCTCGGCGGCGGCCGGTGCCCCGGTTGGCGCTGCTGCTGGTTGACCACCGCCGCCACAAGCGCTCACCACGAGCAGCAGCAGTACCAGCATCATGGTCGGCAACCAGCGGCATCCCATCACAAAATGATCTGTTCTCATCAAAACCTCCTTGTCTGCTTTGCCATGAATGGCATCGCACCGATCCACACAACGCACTGTAGCAACGATAGCAAGCATTCTGATACACCAAACGCCAGAAACGCCAGGTTCTCTCGCACGCCATAGCTATCAGTCCATCGGTTTCTGCCATGCCCATTGCTCTTTGGCAAGCATTATAGCCCGGTTTGATCAAAACTGGCAAAAGATCACCATGTTGTTGTGTTTGTTGTGTGTCAACGTATGCTATCATGAATACACCAACAAAACACACAAACGAGTCAGGAGAAAGACGATGTGCAAACAATACATCAGGGATAGCAGATTGTATCAGCCAATGATGACCGCGAGCCGGTCATGGTTCATCGATCCGGTGGATAGACGTACCTCTGTTGCCGGTCGTGCTCCACCAGATCGATAGCGGACGGTTCTAAGCCATACAATTGATAGACCAGCAGATCGATCAGGCGGTCGGTGGCGTGCAGCTGCGCGAGCAACTGCCAGCTACGTTGCGCACTTGCCTGCCAATGCTGCTCCACGGTGGCGCTCAACTGCTGCAGGGCGGTATGGGCGGCGCTGGTGGTGCGGCCCTGCACGGCGGCCATGTGTCGGCGGTTGCTGCTGAGCACTTGCGCTATGGTAGACCATGGGTGCTGCCAGTACCGGGCAAGCACGGTTTTGCGCCGCCAGTTTGCTATGGTGCTGCCGCTGGTCTGGGCCAGCCAGCCAAGGAAGCGTGCTTGCTCAGCCTGTCGTGCCTGTTCCAGCGCGAGCATGCGCGTTGCCAGAAAGCACAGCCGGTCATACAGGACATCGGTGGGCAGCGCGGCGCCATTGGGGCAAGGCCAGGCGAGCAGCGGTTGCCAGTAGTCGGCCCAATCGCGCCATGTCGCCGTGGCCGCTGGTGCGGCCATACCGCTGAGCATTGCCGCATCGTACTGCGCCTGGAACGTGGCGAGCAGCGCTGCCCGTTGCTCGCCCGGTGTGCTCAGCGTCAGCGGCGGGATGGGTAGCAGCTGCACCTTGTTGACTTTGACTTGGGCCAGCAGGCGGCCCTGTTCCTGGGTGAGCGCCTGGTAGATGGCACTGAGCAGGTGGGCATTACAGAGCGCCAGCAGCGCATGCAGCGGCCAGTCACCCTCGGCAGTGATGGCGATAACGCTGCGGCCAAGATAGTATTGTTGGGTATCCAGGGTGGCAATCAGCGAGTCGGCGGTCTGGCGAAGATCAGCTTGGCCGGGCGCTCGAATGTCTGGCGGCTCACCGCTATCGTCTCGCCCGGCGCAAGCAGGTCGGCGTAATTATGGCGCAACCAGCCAGCGGGGTGCGGCGGCGTATAGCGATGAAAATCTCGGCCAATCAGGCGCGGGTGGTCGCGCGGGTGCTGCTGCGGCCCGGTGTAGAAGACTGCCTGCGCCACGCGGCTGCGGTTGTAGTTGATACCAACATCGCGAATGCGAAACTGATGCGCCAGCTGGCCCATCGCCGGATACTGCGCACAGAGCGCTAACAGCACACCGGCGGCAGGTGCGTTTGGCAGCAGAAGACCCAGGGCGTCACCCACTGGCTCAGACGTGGGGTCTGCTGCTTCAGACGTTGGCGCCGTGGTTGAGAGAATCATCATACAGGTGGGCGTGGTCACCTGCGCAAACACGCCATCGCCGAGATTGGTCAGGTGCTGCATGGTGCTGCGCTGCAGCAGCAGGGCACGCAGATCGGCATACCTCGCCTGGGTGCGAAACGTACCGGGCACGATCAGGCCGAGCCAGGCATGCTGCTGGCCCAGGTCCAGTGCCTGTTCGATACAGAGCTTGTAGGTATCGATGCCGAGCGCGGTGGTCTGCAGAAAGCGCCGCCTGTAATAGGTCTTTTCGGCGGGGGTCAGGGCGGCGCCCCATGGGGGATTGCTGACCACGGCAGCAAAGCCAGCCTGCGCCTGGCGGCACCAGCCAGCTTTGTGATGCGCAAAAAAGCGCTGGGGAAAGGCGATGTCCCAGTGCAGCATGGGTGCATGGGGCGCAGCGTGCTGCGCCCCGACAAAGCAGCTAGGCGGTGTTGCGGTTGCGACGAGCTCTGTGGCCCAATCGGGCATGGCTGTGCGTCCTGCCAGCGCATCAACCAGGGCATCGATTGCCTCTGGCTGGCCCTGGTGGAGCAGTGCCAGTGCTGCCTGGGGGACATCGTGCAGATACTGGCTGACCCACAGGTCCAGCAGCCGGTTGAGCGCGTGTTGCTGCTGCTGATACTGTGTGTGCAGGGTGCTATCATCCGGGTTGGCCTGGGTCTGGCGCCAGAGATTGAGCAGACGAGCTATGGCGCTCTGTGGTCGCTGCGGGTTCAATGCCGGGCCGATGCCCTGCGGTAGCGAGGTAGCGATGTGGTGCGTCTCGCCGGGGCGCATGCCAACCAGGCTATTGCCGCAGCGCAGCTGATGGCGCATGGCAGCCAGGCCGGCGAGCGGGGCGCGGCTGTGCAGCCAGAGACCCAGCTGGGCCAGCTCTACCGCGATGGGATCACAGTCTACGCCATAGAGGCAGTACTGTGCCACCAGCCAGCGCAGAACATCCTGCTGGTTGCGTGGGCATGCATCAGACGTAAGCTCTCGCGTGCTGCCCAGATGCTCCAGGGAGTGCTGCCAGATGCTGCTTGCGGCGCTCTGGACGATGGCGTTGAGGCCATCGGTGAGCTGATCGAGCACGGTGAAGAGGAAATGCCCACAGCCCATGGTCGGGTCAATGATATGGATATCGAGCAGTGCCCGCGTTGCCGCTGCTGCCAGCGCGGTCTGTTCATCGGGCGCGGCCTGGTGCAATGAGTGCAGCACGGGTTGCAGCCGCTGGGCATGCTGTGCTAGCACCGGATCGAGCACGTGCTGCACTACCGCTGCGGTGATATGGTCGGGGGTGTAGTAGATGCCCTGGCGTTTGCGTTGTGCCAGCGAGTCAACCAGCACGAGCGTGCCATGCGCAGCGTCATAGTCTAGCTCAGCGGTACGGAGAAGCTCATAACAGCGACCCAGGCTGCGGCTATCGAGGGCATCGATATGAGAGAGCAGTGGCCTGAGCGCGGCGTGCAGGGCAATGGTATCGACGGGCAGCTGGGCCAGCCACTGCTCATCTGGCGGTGCTGCCTGCGGGCGGGTGAGCTGGCCCCAGGATGTGTGCAGCTGCTGCCAGAGTGTGGTGGGCGATTCAGTCACCGCTGGCTGCTGCAACCAGTCGGTCAGGGGTGGCAACGCATCCAGCGGCTGGCGGTGCTGGCGTTCGGCGAGCAAGAGCACCAGCACGCGGCAGAGTGTGATGACGCCGGCATGGGCTATCTGGGAACGTTGGGCTGGCGTGGAGGGATCAGTGCCACTGCGCTCAAGGCCCGTCGCAAGAGCACGGACGAGGCGCAGCAACACAGCATCACGTAGCAGCTGTTTGCGCGGTTGATCCATCAATCAGACCGGCTCGCCGCACGCATCAGGTACGACCGATGATCGGGATCACGGCGCCATGAACATCACGTGCGGCTTCGGATGCGAGAAACTGGATGACGGCGGCAATCGATTGGGGTTGCACCCAATCGTCATGGTTGGCGTTGGGCATGCTCTCGCGGTTGGTGGGCGTGTTGATCAGCGATGGCGCCACAGCATTGACGTTGATGCCTTGCTTGCGGGTCTCTTCGGCCAGCACCTGCACCATGGTATCGAGGCCGCTTTTGCTGGCAGCGTAGGCTGCCATGTTGGCAGCGGGCTGGCTGGCGCTGCGGCTGCTGACAAAGATGAGCTTGCCAGTGCCGTTTTGCAGCATGACGGGCAGCACGGCATGGGCCATGAGAAAGGCCGATGAGAGGTTGAGATTGATCATCAACTGCCACTGCTCTGGCGTGGTCTGGATCGCCGGGTTCATAAAAAGCCACCGGTGACTTGTACCAGGACATCAATGGTGGTACGCTGTGCCAGCACCTGGGCCATGGCATGCTCAATCGATTCGGTGCTGGTAGCATCGAGCGGCAGCAGCAGGGTGCGGCTGCGTTCAAGCCCGATGTGGGCAGCAATCGTTTTCAGCTGTTCGTGCCGGCGAGCACTTAAGATCAGGTGGGCGCCTTCATTGGCAAAGGCTTGCACTACGGCTGGTCCTAGCCCACCGGTTGCGCCGTTAATCCAGACAACGCGGTTGGTTGATGGGGTGGTCATGTTCCTCTCTCCCTTTTGCAGCTCAAAGAATACGCTTATTGGTACAGTATAGCATAAAGCGTTGAAGCGGTAGAGCGTTGGAGCGTTGGAGGTGCGGCTGCAAGCCGCACCTCCGTCTTATGGCGTAAACACCTGGCCGGTCTCGGTGGTGTGTTGTTCATACCGTGTGGTGACCTCTTCGGCGGTAAAGTTTGCCAGGGTGAGGGACTCGGCCTGGATATGGAACGGACTGGAGGTGTTGAGGCGCTCACTGCCGCCGGAGGCAACTTTGTAGTCTTGCACATCACGTACACCTACGAGTGCTAACGACCAGGGGAAGGCATGCGGGCGACCCCCATATCCATCACGAATCTGGTGCAACACCGAAAGCAAGACCTGATTGCTCAACGCATCAATTTCATCAATAAAGATCACCAACGGGCGTGGCGTGGTCATACTCCACAACTGCAAGGCGGTGGCGATCCTGCCACCGGCAACCGTCTCCGGCCAGGCGGCGGGATGCAATGAGGGATCGGGCTGTGCCAGAATCTTCCGACGCCAGCTATCCAGAATCGCCGTTTCGGCGGCGCCGATATCGGCGGCATCGGAAAAGGGTTCCCCGATTCCACCGATACCAGTAGCGCAACATACTGCCCGCTGTTGGTCAGTTCCTGCGCCAGCGTCTCGAACACCGTGGTCTTGCCGGTCTGGCGCGGGGCGTGCAGCATAAAATAGAGTTGACGCTCAATCAGTTGCTGCACCATCGGTAAGCGCTCGATGCTCGGTAGCATATAGTGCTTTTCGGGATTGCACGGGCCAGCGGTGGTGAAAAACGAGCCATTGGTTCTCCTGTTCGGGTATCGGGTATCTCGGGTATTGGGTATCCCGTTTTACGTCTCAGGGATATTGTAGCATAGGTTGGGCGGCATTTCAGGCGCAAGCTCTCACCTCCGTCTCTGGGTCTAACTTGGGAGAGGGGAGTATGTGGGCGATCCAGTCTTCCTTCTGCGGTCGGCAGTAGGGGCCTGCTACGCCGAGTTCGTTTTCACCACAATGTAACTGGACCTAAACTTGACATCGTCTGCTTTTCATGGTATTTTAGTTATAACTTAAAATCAAATACGGTAAAACTTAAAGCAAAATATGTCTTGATACCAATGTGTGCGTTGCCGTTCGGTGGCGGTTTTCTGCGGCAAGCGGCAACGGATAGTACGGTGAAACGTACCATGAACGATGCTGTGAAATGAGGAGAAAAATGATCTTACCAAGGAAAAGAAACGGCTCTGTTGTTCAATCGATAGGCGCTGCCATTCTGGTGCTGGTATTGCTGCTGCTGACGGCGTGTGGGGCAACTGGTTCGGCCAATGCACCGGCAGCACCGGGGTCGGAGCGATTGCAGGTGCTGGCGACGACCCAGCAAATCGCCGATGTTGTGCGTAACGTAGCCGGCGAAAACGTGGAACTGACAACCCTGTTTGGGCCAGGGATTGACCCGCATACCTATGTTGCTACCGAGTCGGATATTGTGACGTTTGACGAGGCTGATGTTATCTTCTATAACGGGCATCATCTGGAGGCGCAGCTTGAGCGTATTTTTGAGCAGATGGGCCGTAATGAGCAAAAGACCGTGGTAGCGGTAGCAGAGCAGCTTGATGGCACCGCGCTGCTCAGCTGGGAACCAGAATCGGGTCTGCCCAATGATCCGCATGTCTGGAATGATGTGCGCCTCTGGAAAGAGGTCGTCGGAGTAATTGCGCAGACGTTGAGCGATGTTGACTCGACCCATGCGGCAACGTATCAGGCCAATGCTGAGACGTATGCGGCCGAACTCGATGAACTGCATCAGTATCTGCTGGCTCAGGTTGAGCAGATACCGCAGGAGCAGCGCATTCTGGTCACGGCGCATGATGCATTTGGCTATCTTGGTCGCACCTATGGACTATCTGTAGAAGCGGTGCAGGGACTGAGCACGGAAACCGAAGCGAGTACCGCCGATGTGCAGGCACTTGCCGATATGGTAGCTGAGCGCGGTGTGCCGGCGATCTTTGTCGAAACGACGATCTCGCCACGAACAATTGAGGCGGTGCAAGCCGCAGTACAGGCGCAGACCGGCAATGAAATCATCATCGGTGGTGAGCTCTTCTCCGATGCTATGGGCGATACCGGCACGGAAGCGGGAACCTATATCGGCATGATGCGCCATAACATGGATACGATTGTGAATGCCCTGGGAGTAAGCGCATCGTTAGAGGAGTAGCTGTGTGTACACGGCGCAGCGTGCTGCCATGCGGAGCGGCGTAGCGTGCTGCGCCATAACACATTTCGGCGATAGAAAAGCAAAAAGAGAGCAACAATAAAGAAAGGAAAGCAAGATGATACCCAGAGATGTACCTGCAATTGATGTTACTCATGTAACGGTTGCCTATCGTGAAAAGCCAGTGCTGTGGAATGTCGATTTCACGGTACCGGCGGGGGTCTTACTAGCAATTGTGGGGCCCAATGGGGCGGGTAAGACGACCCTGATTAAGGCGATTCTCGGTCTGGTGCGGCCAGCGGCAGGTCAGGTGCTGCTGTATGGCAAGCCCTACCGTGAGCAACGCCGACTGGTGGCGTATGTGCCACAACGCGGCAGTGTCGATTGGGATTTCCCAACAAATGCGCTGGATGTCGTTATGATGGGGGCGCTATGGGGCATTGGGTTGGTTTCGCCGGCCTGGTCGCGCGAGCGCGATATGGCGCTGGAGGCGCTGGACAAAGTGAAGATGACCGACTTTGCCGAACGCCAGATTAGCCAGCTCTCTGGGGGGCAGCAGCAACGGGTTTTTCTGGCGCGGGCGTTAGTGCAGGATGCCGAAATCTATGTTATGGATGAGCCATTCCAGGGGGTTGATGCCACAACCGAACGAGCGATTATCACGCTGCTGCGTGAGCTACGGGCACAGGGCAAAACGGTTGTGGTGGTGCATCACGATCTCTCCACGGTGCCGGCCTATTTCGACTGGGTGACCCTGCTGAATGTGGAACGCATTGCTCATGGGCCGGTCGCGGATGTCTTTACCGAACAGCATCTTCGCAGAACCTACGGCGGCAATATTGCTCTGCTGACTCAGCCATTTCATGCCGAGGAGAGGAGCCAGCCCTATGTTTGATCTCATACATACCCTTTTGAGCAGCTATACCATTCGCACGGTCGCACTGGGCGCGGCGGTGCTGGGCGTGCTGAGCGGAACACTGGGCTGTTACGCGGTATTGCGACGCCAGGCACTGCTGGGCGATGCTCTATCGCATGCGGCACTACCGGGCATTGCGCTGGCCTTTCTCTTCACCGGCTTGCGTGAGCTATCGGTGCTGCTGCTCGGTGCAACGGTCGCGGGCTGGGCTGCTGCGCTGGTGATGATGCTGGTTGTCAACCACACGCGGCTCAAAGAGGATACGGTGCTGGGTATGGTCTTATCGGTCTTCTTTGGCTTCGGGCTGGTGCTGTTGTCGTTTGCGCAGAAACAACCCACTGCGGCGCAAGCGGGCCTGGATGCCTTTCTGTTTGGTCAGGCCGCTTCGATAGTCGAGCGCGATGTGCTGACCATGGCCGTGATTGCCGCAGTGGCGCTGGGTCTGATGGTGCTGTTCTGGAAAGAATGGAAATTGTTGAGCTTTGACCCGCAGTATGGTAACACGCTGGGTTTGCCCATGCGCTGGCTCGATATTGGGCTAACCTCGCTGATTGTTGTCGCCATTGCCATTGGTCTGCAGATGGTCGGGGTGGTGCTGATGAGCGCGATGCTGGTTGCACCGGCGGTGGCGGCGCGGCAGTGGACTGACCGGCTGGGGCTGATGGTAGTGCTAGCTGGTGGGTTTGGAGCGCTTTCGGGTGTTATCGGCGCAGTGATTAGCTCACTGGCGCGGGGTCTTTCCACCGGGCCGGTGATTGTGCTGACGGTAAGTCTGTTTGTGGTAGCATCACTAGTTTTTGCGCCCAACCGCGGGCTGCTCTGGAAGTGGTGGCGGCATCAGCGCAACCGCGAACGGTTGCAGGGTGCGGTCCAACGCGGCGAGCTGGTGCTGGGCGTGCCGGCGCTGGATGAGACCGGTAGTTAGACCCGGAGATAAGGAACGTATGATGTCGGTGCAAATAGAAGTACAATTGATTGCAGTGGTGATTGCGGCCGCCTGTGCCATCCCCGGCGTTTTTCTGGTGCTGCGGCGCATGGCGATGATGAGCGATGCGATTAGCCATACGGTGCTGTTTGGCATTGTGATTGGCTTTTTTATCACGCAGGACCTGGGGTCACCCTGGCTCTTTGTGGGAGCGGTGTTGACCGGTGTGTTGACTGTGAGTCTGGTGGAGTTGCTCAACCGTACACAGCTGGTGAAGCAAGATGCTGCTATCGGGCTGGTCTTTCCGGTGCTGTTTAGCCTGGCGGTGATTTTGATTTCGACCTTCGCGGGCAATATCCACCTCGATACCGATGCGGTGATTATGGGTGAGTTGGCGTATGCGCCGTTTGATCGGGTGGTCTGGTTTGGGGTTGATATGGGGCCACGCGCACTGGTGGTGGGTATCGCGCTGGTGCTGCTCAATCTGGCGTTTGTGACGCTCTTGTATAAGGAGCTGAAGCTGGCGACGTTTGATGCGGGCCTGGCGGCGGCGGCGGGCTTTGTGCCGGGCTTGCTGCACTATGCGTTGATGGGCCTGGTGTCGGTAACGGCGGTGGGCGCGTTTGATGCGGTTGGCTCGATTCTGGTGGTTGCGCTGATGATTGCGCCCCCGTCAGCGGCGTATTTGCTGACTGACCGGCTGCCACGGATGATTGGGCTGAGCGTGCTAATTGGCGCAGGCAGCGGCATTGCGGGCTACTGGTTGGCTCGCTGGCTGGATGTGTCGATTGCCGGATCGATGGCGACGATGAGCGGGGTCTTTTTCGCGCTGGTGCTGCTGTTTGCGCCGGAGCGAGGGCTGGTGGCGCAGGCTCGGCGGCGGCGTACTCTTGCTCATGCAAGGGTGCAGACATAACATTGCTCACGCAAAGGCCCAAAGCTGCAATGGTTTGACCCATTATCGATTGTCCATTACCTCCGGGTATCCGTGGTGCTCTAGCGCTTCAACGCTGTGCGCTTCACGCCTCAATCGGCAGCCGCACCAGCCACTGGTGCAATGGGAGCATCGTTTGCGCCAGCGTGTAACACACATCGATCAGGGTTGGTGAACAAAGGGTGGTCTCATCAATCACCGGGGACATGGCAGAGATGCCGCTATGGCGTAAGAGGTTGGCGCGGGGATGATCGGCGGCAAAGCCACGCGGCACACGTTTGAATGACTCGCCACCAATAGTATAGCCTGCGTGTTGCAGTGTGGCAATCAGCGCGGCCAGTTCACTGCCTCGTTCGGTGTCATCAACCGCCTGACGATAGTCCGCAAGCATCGGCGGCGGAAAGGTGTAAATGCCGGTGTACAGCGTAGTAGCGGTGCTATCCAGATGAAAGTAGAAGCCGGGGCTTTCGGTCTTTTTGTGCTGGCCCTGCCAGAAGACAATGCCCAGGTTGGTTTTGTAGGGCGATTTGTCTTTGCTAAAGCGCGTATCCCGATAGATGCGCATGATCGAGCCGCTGCCATTGAGGCGCAGATCATACTGTATATCGGGCGCCAGGTGTTGCAAGCGTTCACCCAGTGCCTGGGTAAACGCCTGGGCCGGCTGCTGAATGCTGCGCTGGTACATTGCCTTGTGCGCAGCAAACCACTCGCGGTTATTGTTGGCCGCCAGTTCGGCAAAAAACTGGCGACCTTCGGCTGGAAAGCCATGAAAAGCAACGGTGTCAGTCATTTGTCAACGTGGGTCGACCTACCAGAGCGCACAATGGGCCAGCACACCGCGCTTCTCAAAGTACTGCTGATGATACTCCTCAGCGCGATAGAATGGACTGGCGGCGGTGATTTCGGTGACGATGGGTCGGCGAAAGCGACCTGCCTGGGTTAGTTGCTCTTTGGCAGCGCGTGCTTCGGTTTCTTGCTCGCCATTGTGATAGAAGATAGCCGAACGGTACTGCGTGCCAACATCGGGGCCCTGGCGGTTCAGCGTCGTCGGGTCGTGGCACTGCCAGAAGATCTGCAGCAACTCGGCATAGGATACCTGCTCTGGATCATAGATGATTTCCACGGCTTCGGCATGGCCGGTGCGACCGGTACACACTGCTTCATAGGTCGGGTCGGCGGTGCGACCACCAGTATAGCCCACTGCGGTTGAGACAACCCCCTGCACTTTGCGAAAAGTCGACTCGACGCCCCAGAAACAGCCGGCTGCAAAGGTCGCGGTATGCGTTGTGTTTGCCATTGTGTAGAGACTCCTTTTTCAAGGTAAATAGGCTTTTTATTCATTGTACCGCAGTCTGCTCGCCTTTTGTATTATAGTTGTGTTAAATCTTACGTATCGCGCTCATCTTGACAGCTGTTTCGGGCTACGCTATACTTGAACACCGTTATACCCATAACCCGCTGTGAGACACTGACGTAGCATGGTGCAGCGCTGTGCACGTGCATGGTGGCCATCGTGACAACGCCCTTTCTCTGTGATAATACGTATGGTTGAGTGGCCGACCGTTGGCGATGCGTTGGGATCATGGGTTAAGCAGACCTTATTGAAATCTGGAAGGAGCAGATGAGACAGGTATGAAGAGCCTGGCAGATTGCCGTATCATTGGCATATGGACGCTGCTGCTGGTTGTGTTAACCGCTTGTAGTAGTCCGGCGGCAACCCCTCCCGCCGCAGTATCCGAAGAGACCCCCGCAGCAAATGCAGCAGATACCCCCGAGACGACCGCAGAAGAGCCAGAGGTCGCTGGCGATGCCGATTATATCTTTGGCATGGTGATGGTTGGCCCCTATAATGATGCTGGCTGGAGCCAGGCCCACTATGAGGGTGCGCTTTATGTGGAAGAGCGACTGGATCATGTGCGCTTTGTGTATGTGGATAAGGTCAACCCGGCTGACCGACCGAACATTACGGTCCAGCAAGTGATTGACGATCTGGTGGAGCAGGGCGCCGAGTTTATTATCACCAATTCCGATGATTTTAAAGATGGCACGCGTGAAGCGGCGCAGGCTCATCCCGACGTGACGTTTCTGCATATCTCGGGCGATGATGTCCTGACCGGTAAAGCACCGGACAATCTGGGCAACCTTATGGGCCGCATGATCTATGGCAAAATGATCGCCGGCTGTGCCGCGGCACTGCAAACCGAAACCGGCAATATCGCTTATGTAGGACCGCTGATCAACGATGAGACCCGCCGACTGGTGAACTCGGCCTATCTGGGCGCCCGCTATTGTTGGGATAATCTGCGCGAAGAGCCGCCCGCCGATGACCTCACCTTCAGTGTCACCTGGATTGGCTTCTGGTTTAATATTCCAGGGGTCACGCTCGACCCGACGCAGGTCGCCAATGACTTTATCAATGCCGACAATGATGTGCTGATCTCAGGCATTGACACCACCGAAGCGCTGGTTGAGGCCAATAAATCGACCGAAGCTGGCACGCCGGTCTTTGCGTTGCCCTACGATTTTGCCGGTGCATGTGCGCAGGCCGAAGATGTGTGTCTGGGTGTGCCCTATTTTAACTGGGGGCCAGCGTATATGCAAGAGATTACGGCTGCCCGAACGGGTACGTGGGAGCAGCAATGGCAGTGGCTTGAGCCGGATTGGGCCGACATCAATAACCTGGATACTAGCGCAATTGGCTTTGCGATGGGGCAGGCTCTGACGCCCGAAAACCAGGAGCAACTGCAAACGTTTATCGATGGTCTGGCCGATGGCAGCATCAATCTTTTCACGGGGCCGTTGACGTATAACGATGGCAGCGTTTTTCTGGAAGAGGGCGAGACGCTGACGCCGGGTACCCCCGAAGATGATGAGCGTATCTGGTATATGCAGGATTGTCTGGAGTCTATTCAGGGGCAATGCGCGACCGAATAAGCATGGCGGATTGTACTTGCGGTGGGACGCAGCGTGCTTCGTCCCACCGCAGAAGATATCCCGCGTGCTAGTTTTCAAAGGGCTCAAAAAAGGATGACCAGAACATAACACACTATTCGTCGGAGCTGTGCTGATGCAAGTCGAAGTGCAAGGTTTGACCAGAACGTTTGGGCGGGTACGGGCCAATGCTAGCATCAGCCTGACCTTTGCGGCGGGCCATATTCATGCCGTGCTGGGCGAGAATGGTGCTGGCAAGAGTACGTTGATGAAGCTGCTAGCTGGATTTTTGCGCCCTGACGCCGGGAATATCCTGCTCAATGGCCGACCGGTGCGCTTGCGTGGTCCTGCCGAGGCATTGCGGCAGGGCATCGGTATGGTGCATCAAGACCCGCTGGATGTGCCAGCATTTACCGCACTGGAGAATGTTGCACTGGCACTGCCGCGCTGCATTGTGCGTAGTCGCGCAGCAGTACGGCAACGATTACTGGAACTGGCGGCTGATCTGGAGTTTGCGGCTTTGCCTGATACGCCCGTGATGTATCTCTCGGTGGGTCAGCGTCAGCAGCTAGAAATGATGCGCCTGCTGCTCTGGCAGGTACAGGTCTTGATACTCGATGAGCCTACCACTGGCATTTCAGCCGCACAGAAGGATGCACTGTTTGCGGCATTGCGTCGCATGACAGCTGAGGGTAAAACAGTGCTCTTTGTCTCGCATAAGCTGGCTGAAGTCGCCGAACTGTGTGATACGGTCAGTGTGCTGCGGGCCGGCGCCGTGGCCGGAACCGGGCAACTGGCATTGCCACAGCCGCGTGAACAGTTGCTTGAGTTGATGTTTGGTCCTGCTTGTTCCACCAATCTGCTGGAGGTGACGAGCAATGGGCAGCGAGCTGCGGCAGACCTGGCGCCAACACTCGTCAATGTGAAAAGCAATGGTCACCCGGCGAGCAATGGCTCAGTCGCCTGGGAATTGCGGGGCGTGTGTGTACGCGAAGGCCCAGTAGCGTTGCAGGACATCACGCTGAGCTTACCGCAGGGCAGTATTACGGGTTTAGCGGGGCTGACCGGCAGTGGACAGGATGTGCTCTTGCGTTTGCTGGCCGGCCTGCTGCGGGCAAGCAGTGGTCGCGTGTTCTTTGCTGCTAGCGATATGAGCGCGGCGCCGCTGGCCCTGTGGCAGGAGGCCGGAGTGCAGTATGTGCCAGCCGACCGGCTGGCCGATGGGCTGATCGGGCCGTTCTCGTGGTAGACCATCTGGTACTGGCCTCAGATGATCATGCCCTACAGATACGCCACCAGGATATGCAGCACGAGGCCCGCCATGCCATCGAAGGCTATGCCATCAAAGCCACGCCAACCATGCCGTTATCGATGCTTTCGGGGGGCAACCAGCAGCGGGCCATGCTGGCGCTGTTGCCGTCGTGGTGCCGTGGCCTGTTGCTCGATCAGCCCACACGCGGGCTTGATCTGGTGTCGGCGCGGGCCATGTGGCAGCGCTTGCTCGCGCGGCGCGATGCCGGCACGAGTCTGGTCTTTGCTTCGACCGATCTGGATGAGGTCATGCAGTATAGCGATTATGTGCTGGTCTTTTCGGGCGGGCGCGTATCGCCACTGTTGCGTCAGACCCACCTGGATAGCAGCCGACTGGCCGAGTTGATTGGCGGGGTGGGCTTTGAGTCGTTGGCAGTGTAACATGCAAGGACGTTCAGGCAAGCTGTGGGCGCAGTGGGGGCTTGTGCTGGGTCTGCCGCTGCTGGCACTGCTGGGCGCCCTGGCGTTCACCACGCTGGTGTTGCTCGCCGTCGGGTCCCCGCCGTACCCGCCGTACTGGTTGCTGTTTGCGGGGGTGCTGAGCAGCCCAGTGCGTCTTGCCGATATGCTGATGCTGGCGGCGCCGCTGTTGCTGTGTAGCAGTGGGCTAACGCTCACCTTTGCGGCGGGGCTGTACAACCTGGGAATTGAGGGCCAGGTGATTATCGGCGCGGTCTTTGCCATGGTACCGCTGCGGTGGTGGCCGGAGCTGTCGCCGGTGGCGCTCTGGTTGCTGACTTTTGGTATGGGGGCGCTGGGAGGCATGAGTTGGGCCTTGTTGACGGCATGGCTGCGGGTGTATGGGCGGGTCAATGAGATTTTTGCCGGTCTGGGGCTCAATTTTGTGGCAACCGGGGTGACGTTGTACCTGGTATTGGGTCCCTGGAAGCGCGAGGGTAGCGCTTCGACCTCTGGCACCGAGCCACTGGATCAGGCGATACGCTTGCCGACTATCGAAGGCTTGCGGCTGGCGCCGCTGGCGCCGCTGCTGGCGCTGGTGCTGCTGGTGCTGGTATGGTGGTTGTTACGGCAGACGCGGTGGGGGCTTTCGCTGCGGGCCACCGGCTTGAATGCGGTAGCGGCTGAGCGCTTTGCCGTGCCCAGTCGGCGGCGAATGATTGAGGCCATGGCTGGCTGCGGGGTGCTTGCTGGTCTGGCTGGTACCATACAAGTGCTGGCTGTCTTTCATACCCTGACGCCGAGTATTTCAAGTGGCATTGGCTTGCTTGCACTGCTGGTAACATTGCTGGTGCAGGCCCATCCGCTGTTGATTTTGCCAGTCGTGCTGTTTTTTGCGCTGTTGAGTGTTGGCAGTACCCAGTTGCCCTTGCAGCTCCAGATTGATAGTAGCATTGGCGGGGTGCTGCAAGGGGCACTGGTGCTGTGTATGTTGTTGCTCCGCGGATTGCAGCAGCGGTGGAGTCAGGCCAGGGTGTGGGACAATGAATAGCGAGCAGCTGGTAACCGATGTAGCGGCTATTCTGGCTGGCGCCGCGCCCTTGATTATAGCCACGATGGGCGAGACCATCACCGAACGGGCCGGGGTGGTCAACCTGTCGCTCGATGGCAAGATGCTGCTTGGCGCCATGACTGGTTTTGTGGCCGGATTGTATACGCAAAATGTGCTTATTGGTTTTCTGGTGGCCGCTCTGGTGGGTATGCTGGTTGCACTGGTGCTGTGTGTGCTGAGTCTCTCGTTGCAGCAATCGCAGCTGGCGGTGGGGTTTGTGCTGGCCCTGTTGTGTACCGACCTTTCCTCGTTTCTCGGCCATGAGTATGTGCGTGTGCCGGGCGTGGCCGTGCCCAATCTGCCGGTGCCTCTCCTCGCCGATTTGCCGGTGCTAGGACCGCTCTTGTTTGATCATTCACCGTTGGTGTATGCCAGCTTTGTGCTGGTACCGCTCGTCTGGTGGTGGCTCTCTGGTACGCGCAGTGGTCTGGTCGTGCGCTCGCTGGGCGAACGACCCGAAGCGGCCCACAGCCGTGGGGTGCATGTGGTACGCTGGCGCTATGGCATCACGCTGATTGGCGGGGCACTGGTGGGCCTGGCTGGAGCAGCCTATTCGCTCGATCTCAAGCAGGGTTGGAGCCATCGTCATACCGCTGGCCTGGGCTGGATTGCGCTGGCGATAGTGATTTTTGGTGGCTGGTCGCCATGGCGCGTGGCACTGGGATGTTATGTGTTTGGCGCGTTGCAGATAGCCGCCATCCGCTGGCAGAGTGCGCTGGGCGGGTTCCCCACCCAGGTGCTGCAGGTGGCCCCGTTTGCCCTGATGATTGTGATTCTGGTGCTGGTGAATATGAGCAGCAGTCCAGCCGTGCGCCGTCATGTGGACCGCTTGCCCGGCGTATTGCGCCGGCCGCTGCATGCTCTATTTGATAGGCTCGCCGTCGCGGCACCGGCCGCATTGGGCAAACCATTTGACCCGTAAGCGAGATAGGAAACCCACCACATGGTGCGCCGCCGCACCAGTGTCCTTTTGATGAACCAAGCACGGAACGCCTGACGTAGGTGCGAGGCCGTAGGCGCGGCTTGCATCCGCGTAACCTGTCCACCACATGGTGCGCCGACCGTTCCAACGCTTCGTACAGAACCTGCTGTACTGAGGACACTGGCGACGGTAGTGATACCAAATTCAGGTGATCACTGGTATGCGCTTTGCAACACGTAGCCGGTGGGCGCAGCACGCTGACGCTCCTACAAGCATCTGGCACGTGCGGCTGCAAGCCGCACCTACGGCATGCGGATAGCGCCGCGTGCTAGGGGACCATGCGTGCGGCTGCAAGCCGCACCTACGTCACTCACCTGGAGAAGTTGTGTCACCGCCTGGTGCGTTGGCGCTCCCCGTGCTATCATTGCACACCCATGGTATACTAGTGGTTGAACCGGCGTAGGGTCGCAGCACGCTGCGCCCCAAAGCTGGGAGGCTGGGCGAATCGACCTACAGTGTAGGTACGTGGCACAAGGGTCGGGAATGAGGAACAGCAGCAGATTCACCTTCGTGTCTCTGCGTTGATCGTTTCAACGCAGAGACGCTTTAACTCACCCGGCCCACCCATCCATGAACGATATCGCAGGAAGACACAGAGTATATGCTGAAACAGCGTCTCCGTTCCCGACTCGGCCGTATTATCGTCCTGTTATTGTTGCTGCACCTGCTTCAAGCGGTGCTTACCCTGCCTGCACGCGGCGGCAGTATCACGAGCTGTGAGCCAGCGCATGCTTGCAGTGGCAACGAATCACGCCTGGCGTACCGCAGTAGCCGCGCCAAACTCCCGGCGTTAGAGATAGAACCTTATGTTCGGCCAGAATTTACCGAAACGATGGACCATCTGCGCCCGGTGATTCTCGCAGCGGCAACGCGACACAATCGCCCCGAATTGTCGGGTATGAGTGATACCGAGTTTGCCAGCATTCTTGCGCTGCTGCTCTACAACGAGCATAATGGCTGGCTCGAAGATGATATCGAGCCGCTGCGCATAGTGACGCCACTCTATCAGATATCACAGGTCTATGTGAACCAGGTAGGTGTGGGGAGTAATTTCAGTGTCTGGCCGGCCAATATCCGCCCTTCGGTGGCGCTTGAGATACTACGCCAGCAGGTGCCGGTGCCAGCCCCAACCAACGTCCTCACGGTACCGCTCACCGTGGCTGGCAGCCAGATTGTGGTGGACCCAAACACGCCTGAAGCAGAACTGTTTGCTGCCATCAGCCACGAAATCAGTCAGGATACACTGGCCGTGGAGTATCTGGCGGCCAATCTTGAACGGGGGGTCTATCGCTGCCAGTATGAAGGGGTCCCAGTAAGCTGGCGAACCCTGGCAGCATGGCACAACCAGGGCATTGTCCAACCGACCGATATTGCGCAAAATTCAATAGCCTTTGATTATGTGCGACGGACCTCGGCATATCTGCTGCTGGCCCATCATTTTATGTACCGAACCGAGGATCGGGTACAAGAGGCATCAGGCAGCTGATGTCATCTCTTGCATCATCTCCTTGATTTTGACATGGCCGAGCACTTTTTGGTTTAATTCGGCCGCACTAATATTGGGAATAAAATCATAATCAATAATCACGGCTGGCACTTCATCACAGGCAGCAATGCAATTGAGCTGAACGACACAGAGATCGTGAGGATAGGTCTGCTCAAGTTCATTGACCATATTGAGAAAATCGAAACTATTCTGGGTACAGGTCTGACAGAATGTTAATTGGACAATCATCGTTGTATTTCTTTCCGGTACAGTTATCTACCCCGACACCGCACAGGTTTCCTCCGGCATCATTATGAAAGAAAGATGCTTTGTTACTTCTGTAACAATGATAAGACAGGTTTCTGCGGTTGTCAAGTCGATGCAAATGATCTGTCAGATGATTGTCAACCTTCAGTTTGAATCATGATCCGAACCGATGCTCGTGGTTGACGGCAGTGCGGCTACAAGCACGCGCCTGGCATCGTCTACTCCGTGTCACACGAAGATTCACACCGACTGCATCCGACGTGACTCCCTCGGTCCCTTGTGGGAGAGGGGCCGGGGGGTGAGGGGGTTGGCATCGTCTACTCTCTCCCCTTTGTGGGAGAGGG
>JAAURD010000345.1 GCA_012034075.1 Chloroflexaceae bacterium
CCGCGAAAACTTTCCCAAAGACTTTGCCAAAGTACGTTTTGGCACAGCCGAACGGACCAATGAGTTTTTGCAGATGATTGAGCCTTCGCTGAGTGGTCCGGTAGAGGTTGGCATCGGCATTAAACCCGTCAGCCGCACCGGTACCCAGCGCCTGGTGGCAGCAGCGATCCAATATGCCCTGACCCACCGACGCAAGAGCGTCACCCTGGTACACAAGGGCAATATTATGAAATTCACCGAAGGTGCTTTTCGTGATTGGGGCTATGAGTTTGCCGAATCGACGTTTGGTGATTATGTGTATACCTGGGCCGAGTGGGAACGGACAAAGAGTATTCATGGCGAAGCGGCAGCCAATGCGCAGCAAAAGGCCGCACAAGATCACGGTCGCGTGATTATTAAAGATGCCATTGCCGATATTACGTTGCAACAGGTTTTAACTCGTCCCAGTGAGTTTGATGTGATTGCAACCCTCAACCTCAATGGCGACTACCTGAGTGATGCGCTTGCCGCACAGGTCGGTGGGATCGGCATTGCGCCCGGTGGGAACATCAACTATATCACTGGTCACGCCATTTTTGAAGCAACCCACGGCACAGCGCCAAAATATGCCAATCTCGACAAGGTGAACCCGTGTAGTGTGGTGTTGAGTGGCGATATGATGCTGCGCTATATGGGTTGGAATGAAGCGGCTGATCTTATTATCAAAGCACTTGAGCACACCTTTGTCAGTAAGGTGGTGACGTATGATTTTGCACGTCAGATGACCGGCGCAACCGAAGTCAAAACATCAGCCTTTGCTGATGCCGTTATTCACAATATGGATGTTCTTGCTGCTGAGTCAACCAGATAACTGGTTATCGTTTGATTGATACGAGTGAGCAGATCAATGGTTAAAAAAAGATGAAGATACCCTGAAATGATCTTCGTCTCTCTCTGTGCTCAATGGGTGTTGTCTTAAAAAACCATATTCATGTTACTCATTCGTAACTCACAATGATATGCTAGAGATACGACACTCGCGTCGTACCTCTGTGCTCACACAAAGGCTACTGGACCCTCCAGTAGCTTTTGTGTTTTTCTCGCCGTTTTTTCATCTTTCCCGCCATTCGTTCAGGGTCAATCAACCATGTGATACCAAATTCGGTTCATCGATAGACGGAGGTGCGGCTTGCAGCCGCACGGCGGTCGGGACGACCGCACACACGCATCAGACGGAGGTGCGGCTTGCAGCCCACGCGCCAGCTGCAAGCAGGTGCTCCGCGTCCGAGCAAAGCGCATACCAGTGATCACCTGAATTTGGTATGACTCTAATTTGCGATGTTCTACAAGATGGTGTATAGTCATATGATACGCGTAAAGAATATCAACATTGGGACATGTTTAGAAAAGGCCCAGTCGCCTGGCTTTGCAGATACTCCTTGTCCAGAGAACCCCATGCAAGTATTCCTCGAAATGGTCAAAAGATATATCAGAAAGGAGCAACAGAACCATGGCAGAAGCAAAGATGAGAAACTTGACCTATCGCCAGAAAGCGATAGAACTGGCACGGCGGCACTGGGAAAAACAGAAACACAAGGCCATCCACGAACGAGAACCCTTTTATGGGTTGCAGATTGAACCATCAGCCTCTTTCTATGATGAAGCTGGTGGTCGTAAGCCTGGTGACCGGAATCTCGTCGGGTTTGGCTTCGACCTGCATCCCTGGGTGTCGTTTATTGCTGGTGGCTTGTTGATCGTCTTTATTGCGCTGACCCTCTTGTTTCAAGAGCAGTCGCAGATGTTTTTTAGCAACACATTGAGTTTTATCGGTGATACGTTTGGTTGGCTGTATATTTTCTCAGCCAATATCTTTATTATCTTCCTGGTTATCCTGGCCTTCAGTAAATATGGCAAGATTCGTATTGGTGGACCGGATGCGGTGCCAGAGTTCAGCACCTTCGCCTGGTTTGCCATGCTGCTCAGTGCGGGTATGGGAATTGGCTTGATGTTTTGGAGCGTTGCTGAACCTATGTTCCACTATGGCTCGCCTTCACCGATGTTTGATATATCGGGGAATACACCCGCAGCAGCGCAAGCGGCAATGGGTGTTACCTACTACCACTGGGGTATTCATCCTTGGGCGGTTTATGCGCTGGTGAGTCTCTCACTGGCGTTTTTTGCGTATAATCGGGGCTTGCCGCTAACAATCCGTTCGATCTTCTACCCGCTCCTGGGTGATAAGATCTATGGTTTCTGGGGCAATCTCATCGATATTCTGTCCGTCTTAGCGACCCTGTTTGGGCTGGCAACTTCGCTTGGTCTGGGTGTCCAACAGGTAGCTGCGGGACTGAACTTTTTGTTTGGCTGGCCCACCGATACCTGGTTCCAAGTTGTCTTGATTGCCGTTATTACCAGCTTTGCAACCATGTCGGTGGTAGCGGGACTGGATAAAGGGGTGAAAAACCTGAGTACGCTGAACATGTACCTGGCCGCTGCTTTTATGGTTTTCTTACTGCTGGTTGGCCCAACGGTGTATATTCTCAGTGCATTTACCCAGAACCTTGGCTTCTACTTTCAAAATCTCATACAGATGAGCTTCTGGGTTGAGACATTCCGTGGGGTTGGTGAAGAGGGCTCCAACTGGCAAAACGCCTGGACCATTTTTTACTGGGGCTGGTGGATCTCGTGGTCACCCTTCGTGGGCATGTTTATTGCGCGTGTCTCGAAGGGGCGCACATTGCGTGAGTTTGTGCTCAGTGTGATGATCATCCCGTCACTGCTATCGTTTCTGTGGATGTCTACCTTTGGCAGTTCAGCCCTCTGGTTGCAAACGACTGGCACTGCCGACATTGCCACCGCCGTAGGTAATGATGTTGCAACTGCGCTGTTTGTGATGCTCGAAAACTTCCCGTTTACCATTGTCACATCCCTCATCGGTATCTTTCTAGTGGTCGTCTTTTTTGTCACGTCATCCGACTCCGGCTCACTGGTGGTGGATCACCTGACCTCAGGCGGAAAGCTCGACTCACCATTGCCACAACGGGTTTTCTGGGCCGTTATGGAAGGTGTATGTGCAGGCGTACTGCTCGTTGGTGGTGGTCTTGTTGCTTTGCAAAGCGCATCAATTGCAACCGGGTTGCCTTTTGTGATTGTGCTGTTGATTATGTGTTATAGCCTCTATAAAGCACTGGGTGAGGAGTTTTACCACGCCACGATTTTGGAGGCAATGACGCCGGATGAGCCGCAACGGTATGAGATTCCGATGGAAACGTTGCCCAACCGCGCAGAGTAACGCTCACTCATCGGACACCCTCAGCACGTGCTTCCGCTTGGCTTGCACGTTGATGGCTCACTGTTCATACAGTGAGCCATGGTTTTCTCCCTTGTGATCCCACTGCACATACCATCGTGCATCGTGCGTTTTTTCTCTGTTCATATCCAATTCAGGTGATCATACCAAATTCGGGTGATCACTGGTATACGCTTTGATCGAACACGGATCGCCTGCTTTGTGGTCCCAGAATACTGGACCCACAAAGCAGGCTGCAAGTCGTACCTACGTCTGATACCAAATTCGGGTGAT
>JAAURD010000346.1 GCA_012034075.1 Chloroflexaceae bacterium
GGCTGATGCAGGCCTTGGCATCCATCAGGATGACGCCCTCAGCGACGCGGTGTTGAGCAGCACGGTCCATGACCCGACCGACCAGGAGGGCGCCCAGGATACCGAGCCAATCTATGCCATTGAGCACGGCAGCCCTGCCAGCGAACGTGCGCGGCTACGTCGCTTTGCTGCACATGCACGCGACCTGCGTGGCGATGGTGACCCCAAATTGCTGGCCATCGTCAAGCTGGTCAGCTCGCTGTTGCATGATGGCTTTCATCCTATTGTGTACTGCCGCTATATTGCCACCGCAATCTATGTGGCGGCTGAGCTGAACCAGCGCATTACGATCTATGGAATCAATTTGCGGGTGCTTTCGATCACCGGTGAACGTTCCGAAGAGGAGCGCGAGGTCATGATCAACGAACTAATCGCCAGTCCGCGCCGTGTGCTGGTGGCGACCGACTGCCTGAGCGAGGGCATTAACCTGCAAGATTCGTTTGATGCAGTCATCCACTATGACCTGCCGTGGAACCCCAACCGCCTGGAACAGCGCGAGGGCCGCATAGACCGCTACGGTCAGCGACGCCCGATTATCCGCACAGCCTTGCTCTTGAGCCACGACAACCCGATTGATCAGGCGGTGATGAAGGTATTGTTGCGCAAAGCCGTGCATATCCATCGAACACTGGGCATCACTGTGCCGTTGCCCCTCGATAGCGAAGCGGTGATGGAGACCCTGATTGGCACGCTGTTTGAACCGCCGCCAGAGCAGCTTTCGTTTTTAGATGAGGGGCAACAGCTGAGTCTGCTCGATGCAGATGAGCAGCTGAAGACGGTTGAACAGCAGTGGAACCTGGCAATTGAGCGCGAAAAGGAGAGCCGCACACGTTTTGCCCAACGCCGTATGAAGCCCGATGAGATCGAACGCGAATTGCAGGAGAGCGATGCCGTGCTGGGCGATCCGCTGACGGTTGAGCGCTTTGTCCGCGCTGCATGTGAGCGCCTGGGATCTCCGTTGCAGCCAGGCAAGCAGCAGGTATTCACCCTGGCGCTGGCGGCGTTGCCCGATAGCGTGCGCTACCGCGTCTCCCCGATCTTTGTGGCGCGACCCGGCGACGATGCGCCCGCGGTTGTATCGATCAGTTTTGTGCATCCGCCGCCCGAGAATACCCATAGCATTGGGCGCAACCACGAACTGACCGGGGCGCTGGCCGACTATCTGATTGAAACGGCGCTGACGCCCGAAATGCTGCCGCCAGGTGATCCCATCCCGGCTGCGCGAAGCAGTCTTATCCGCACCGATGCGGTCGAGCAGCGCACCGTGTTGTTGCTGATGCGGGTACGTATGATCATTGAACGGGGTGCCCAGCACAAAGCTATGCTCGCCGAGGAACTGGTGCTCTGCGGGTTTCGCCGTTCCGGCGACACCGTGCAATGGTTGGACGAAGCGGCGGCGCTGGAGTTGCTTGCGCAGGCGCAACCGGCGACGAATATCAGTGCTGATGAAAGCACTATCCAGATTAGCCGTGCGATTGAGCAGACACAGAGCCTGCACGACGACCTGGACCGCATTGCCCACGACCGTGCAAAAAGGCTGTCTCATGCCCATCAGCGTGTGCGCCAGGCGACCAGCGGCGGCCGCGTCACCGTGCGGGCGCATGTACCCGCTGATTTGATCGGCGTGTATGTGTTACTTCCGGTACACTAGTACCCTTGGATTTGGATCACCTCTTTGTGTGCTGGCTGCCCTTTGGGGTGAATGTGCTGCTACCCTGCTCCCACAACGGGCGAAGGGAGACCGTTCGATACCACTCATCCCCGACCCTTCACATCGGAATTGTTTGCCGATGTGAACTGCCACACGGAACTTATGGACAGTCATGATACCAGATGGGCAGGCATTGGGTAAATAATGTGCTCATTTTTTGTCATTCCGTTCCTTAAAGCACCCGAAGGATACAAAGATGCCACGAAACCCTAACGGCCCTTTGCGTTGCCTTGGTGCGCTTCGTGACCTTTGTGGTGAAAAGAAACCACAAAGGAGAGGAAAGACACGAAGATGCCACAAAGCCCTGGCAGACCTCTCTTTGCGCCTTTGCGCCTTTGGGTGAGTCAGGCGACCTGCGCTTACAAGCTATAGCGTGCAATCAATTGCATCATGGCTTCGATAGCGTCCATAGAAACGTTGGGATCGGGATCATCGAGTTTGAGCATCAAGTAATCGAGGAGCTGCTGGTCTTGCAACAGTTGCTCCATCGATACATTGTTGAGGCTCCCGTTTGGCGTAAAATTCGTGGTCTCGACATGACATTTGTCTGCTCCTCGCTGGAAAAACGCCTGGACAAAATCCTTCTGGCTAAACTAATCTCTCATGATCTGCTGATTGATATGCAGATATTTTACAATCTCGGCTTCGCTTATGCCGGCTAATAACAGGTCAATCGCAGCAATCTGCTGACTGGAGAGTGTTTCCTGCTGTGTATGATCGTGCATGTTGTTCCTCCTAAAACGGTATAGGTTGCTACAATAAAAAGAGCTACGAGAGTACCCACTCCAAAAAACTGGTGGTAATCTCATAGATACGGTCTAAGTCAGATGATGCCTCATCTGGCCTGAGATAGTGGGACATGCCCGCAAAAAAATGGGCTTCATGGGCTATCTGCCATTCCTCCAGCTGCGCCGCCAGGAGCTCCGACTGGCGAAACGGGACAATCTCATCGTCGCGGCTGTGCAGCAGCAACAGCGGCGGCATGGTCGGGTGCAGATGAAAGCGTGATGAATAGCGCCAGTAGTGCTCTGGTGCGGTGTTGGGCAAACCCATCGCCATCAGCGCCTGGTCCAGACCGTAGGGCGGAAAGAACGAGCCTGCAACAAAACGCTTCCGTAGCTCAAACAGGTCACTGATACCGCCCAGTAGGACGGCGCCGCGAAAACCCTGATCGCTGCGCAACAGCCGCTGCACATGCATGCTGCTATAGCTGCCCCCTAGCAACACAATGCGCCGACCATCGACACCGGGCAGCTGGCCGGCGCGGGCAAAGGCCACTAGCTGGCGAAACTGGTTAATATCGGGATCAAGATCAAAAGCATACTCCGGTCCCACACCAATCACGGCATAGCCCGACCCAGCCAGCGCAATGCTCACGCCCTCCCAGTCATCTGCGATGCTGGGGGTAAATTGCCACCAGCAGGGGCAGCGGTGCGCTACGCTCCAGCGGCAGGTAGAGATACGTGCGGTGGTTGGGCTGATCGCCGCTGAGAAAGGTGATGGTTTGCCGTGTAGTGGTGACTGGCTTTGGCAGCGACCAGGCGAGCGTGACCGGCTCGCTCAGGCGCAGGTCACGTGCGGCAGGCAAGGGTAGCTGATCCATCGCGGGCAGAGTTATATCGAGTTGCCGCTGCTGATTGACCTTGATCGGATAGACGCCGCGATACTCACCCTTGTAGCCGGTGTCCTTGATCGCCTGTTGGAACGATTCATTCAGCTCCGCGATGCGCGAGTGCAGCAGGTCCCGGAACCGGAGCAGGACCGGCAGAGTCGGTGCCCCTGTCCCGCAGGCCTTCGATGAATAGTC
>JAAURD010000081.1 GCA_012034075.1 Chloroflexaceae bacterium
CAGCACATAGCTGATGAGGTACTGGGGCAGGTTGGCCTGCTCCAGGGGGGGTATGCTGCTGAACGGTGAGGTTGGTACCATTGCGCCCTTCGGCCTCGACCAACCACTGGTCGTTCCGGTTGAGCAGCAACACACCACGTTCGGCACCGGCATTCTCCAGCAGGATATGGAGCAGGCGGGCGAGCAAGCGCTCCAGGTACACTTCGCCGGAGATGGCCTGGGAGGCTTTGACGATGGCTGGCGACATCAAGCGCACTGGTGCCAGTGGAACTTGAGGTTGTGGATGGGTCAGGGGCATGGCGCAGCGTGGTGACTGGCGGAAGGAGCGTTAACCTATCATCACGTTGGATAAAGAGGTCGTGGTACTGTTGTTCGAGGTGCTGGACTTTGGCGCTGGCGCCCCAGCGGCCATAGGCGTAGTAGGCGTCGTGGAGGGCAACCTGGGCCATACGGGGTTGGCCCTGTTCGAGCAAGAAGCGACCGAGCAGTTCGTGGGCCAGGGCTTCTTCCTGAATGAACTCGTGTTCGCGGGCGCCGTCAATGGCTTGCTGGTAGTGTTCCCAGGCTTGCGCCCGCTGTCCCAGCACGCGGCAACGTTCAGCTTCGACTAGCTGCCATTTGTGGAGGTAGTTCATAGGGGCGTGGGTAGCCCAGTGGGCAAGTTGCTGCTGGTTGGCCTCTACCTTTTCCAGCAGGGCGGCCTGCTCCTCGGCGGGTGCATCTGGGTACAGGCGCAGACGGGCGAGGGAAGCGTACATGTTAATCGGCACCAGGGATGGATTAGCTGTGAGGTAGGCCACATGCGTTTCGGCCAGGGAGATGCAGTCGTGAAATCGTGTGGTCTGTGCAAAGAGATAGGCGAGGATGAGCTTATGCATCGCAAGACACGCGATACTGCTGCCATCACCAACGGCCTGATAGTGGGCGATCATCACCGTTTCATCAAAGAACGCACCCTGGAGGATACCGGGTTGTGCTGCGCCAGCTTGCAGGTCGGCAATGACTTGCCATAGCTGAGACATTTGAGTACCGTTGAGATGATCTTTTAACCGTATCAGGGCCTGGTGGTACTGAGCCACACTGTGCTCCAGATCATCCAGGTACCAGCCAGCATACAAAGCTACCAGGTGACCCAGTACCGTACTGCCTCCTAGATAGAGATAGTCACCCGTCTCTAATGCAACCTGGTAATTGTTGAGCAGATGCTGTACCGATGAACGGAGGGCATCTTTCCAGTTGCGAATATGGCAGTGAAACCCCATGTACACCCGTGCCTTGAACGGAGAAGACTGCACACGTTCTACCAGACGAACCGCCAGGAGACCACACTCATAGCCTGTCTCTATATCACCTACCACGTGACAGAGAATCGCACCGGCTGTTGCATAGGCAAAGGATGAACCAGGAGCATTGCCATGCCGGATCGAGAGCGCTACTGCTTCTGCGGCTATGATGGGCACCAGGGCAGGTGCAGCAATATAGCAGGAGCCAAACAATCGCATCAGCAACTGGATCGCTGCCAGTTGTTTAGGGTCCTTCATGGAAGGAAGTTCCAGCAAGTGTTCGGGTGGGTGCTGTTGCATCAAGCGATGCAATTCCTGCACCGCCTGGGTCACCTCCGCGGGTTGCGGCGTAGCTGGTAAGCGTATCTCTAGTTGCTTCAGCCCAAGAAGACCGATAGTGACTGCATCATCTAATCGTCCCTGAGTCGTTGCTGCTTCCAACCGTGTCTCATAAACCGGTACGGTATCGACTGCTTCGCGGGCCTGTGTCAGGACTATGTCTGCCAGGCGCTCCATGGCATCAAAATCGCCACTGAGATAGGCGGCTTCGGCAGTCGCGTTGTGCAATGCCAGGGCCAGCGCATACTGGGCGTCCCAGGCATCGGCGGGCAGCAAGTCCAGGCCCACATGGAACAGGGCATAGGCTGCGGCAAAGGCGGCAGATTCTCTGGCCTTACGTCCGGCCTCCAGGTTCAACTGGGCCAGTTCCAGCCGTTCGGTTTCGTTGGCGAGCGCTCGTCCAGCGTTTAACTGGTTGACGATGGCAAAGAGCCGTTCGTCACGCTCCTCATCTGGCGTGTTTGCCAGCAGCAGTCGTCCAATCTGCCAGTGGCGGGTGGCTCGTGCATCTCCGGCCACTTGCTCGTAGGCCGCCTGCTGCACGCGGTCATGGACAAAGTGGTACTCGGCCTGCACGGCTTTGTGCATTCCGGCTATTTCGACTGCGGCTACTTTGTAGCTCTCGCCCAGCGGCTCGATCAGCCCGGCCAGCAGGGCCGGTTCCAACTGGTAGGCAGTCTCAATCGAGGACTGCTCCAGCACCGCTGCCAGGGTGTGCAGGTCAAAGCGGTTGCCGATACAGGCGGCACTCTGTAACACGGGCTGTGATGCAGCGGGCAGGCGTTGGACCTGCTCAAGCATCAGTTGTACCACATTGTCGGTCATCTGCCGTGCTTCGACCTGCGCCTGCTCCCAGACCCAGCAGGCTTGCGCTGGCACAAAGCTGAGGAACTCTTCGACATAGAGCGCCTTCAGGAACTCACCCAGGAAGAAGGGGTTGCCGCCGGTCTTGCTCAACAGGAGTTGTGCCAGCGGTTGTGCCCTGAAAGCATCCACATGGAGTGTTTTCTGCGTAAATAAAGAGACCGCCGCCGCATCCAGTCGTCCCAACGTGAGGGTCTGTGGCGATACACCTGCCTGGCGAATAGTCTCCAACGTGGCCCATAGCAGGTGATCTGGGGGGACTTCGGTATCACGATATGCGCCGATGAGAAAGAGATGGCCTGTGTCCGCCCCGCTCAGGAGTTGCACGAGCAGTTTGAGCGAGCCGCTATCCGCCCATTGCAGGTCATCCACAAAGAGCACCAGGGGGTGCTCTGGCCGGGTAAACACCTTCAGAAACTGCTGAAAGAATCGCATGAAGCGGTTCTGTGTCTCCTGTGGTCCCAGCTCCGGCAGAGGCGGCTGCTCGCCAATCACCAGAGCAAGATCAGGGATGACCTCGCTAATGACCTGCCCATTGACACCCACGGCCTCGATGATGCGCTCACGCCACTGCTGGAGCACCGTCTCCGGTTCGGTGAGCAGGTGGCGCATCAGGCCCCGGAATGCCTGGGCAAAGGCCAGGTAGGGAATGCTGCGCTGCACCTGGTCGAACTTGCCACTGATGAAGGCGCCGCGCCGCTCGGTCAGGGGGCGGTAGATCTCTTGCACCAGAGCGGTCTTGCCAATGCCCGGCGGCCCGGCGATCAGCAGCAACGCGCTGCTGCCGGCGGCTACCTGGTCAAAGGTGCCGAGCAGCACGGCCAGTTCGTTTTGCCGGCCATAGAGCTGCTGGGGCAGCGCAAAGCGGTCGGAGACATCGCGCTGGGCGATGGGAAAGGGCGCGATGGTGCCGCTCGTGTCTAGTTGCTGGATGGTCTGTTCCAGGTCGTGAAGCAAGCCATAGGCGCTCTGGTAGCGCTCATTGGCATCCTTCGCCAGCAACTTCATGATGATCGCCGACACCACATCGGGCAGATCGGGGCGCAGGGTTTGCGGTGGCGCCGGGGGGCGGGCGATGTGGCTATGCACCAGTTCGAGCGCGTCATCGCTCACAAAGGGCAGCCGTCCGGTCAACAGCTCATACAACGTGATACCGAGGGCATAAAAGTCGCTGCGATAGTCCACCGCGCGTTCATACGCCCGGTCTGCTCCGGTGCGAGGTAGTGGAGGGTGCCCTCCAGCACGGTAGCGCTGCGAAAGGTGGTGATCTCGCGGGCCAACTTTGTGGATAGGCCGAAGTCAATGAGCTTGACCTGCTGGCTCTGCGGATGGTACACGATATTGGCCGGGTTGATATCTTTGTGGATAATGCGTCGCTGGTGGATTTCACCCAGCGTGCGAGTGAGGTCGGCGGCCAGCCGCAGCACCGTGCGCAGGTCGAGCGCACCGGCCAAGCGCAGGCGAGCGAGCGAGTCGCCGCCGATATCTTCGAGCACCAGCACCCAGCCAGCGGGGTGCTGCTCTATGCCATAGACGTTGATACTGCCTGGAACGTCGGCCAGGCTCTGGGTGAGGTCATACTCACGCCGAAACCAGGCGAGGCGTTCCGGGGTGGGTTCATTCAGCCGCTTGAGCACGACGGGCATGCCATTGCTCTGGCGGCGGGCGCGTAGCACGGTGGAGTTCCGACTGATGTAGAGTTCTTCGGCCAGTTTATAACCATTTATGTGAAACATGTGGCACGTTCCTTTCTTTGATCTGGCAACATGGACCACAGACAATGAGCCGATAGTCCCCGGTAGTGGGGCATGATTGATCCAACCAGAGATACTATACGGCAGATGGGGCGGTTGTGCAAACGGTGTCGCCTGGGGCGGATAGGCACAAGCCCACGGCTCAGGGGTGGAAAGAACATTTGTCCATCGAAAGATTGGGGCTTGTACCACGGAGAGAATGGACAATGGGCAATGGATAATCGGTTGAATCTTTGCGGCTTTGCGTGAGCATTTTTTGTTGTATGCGAGGGGCGATGGACAGTGATCTGGGGCTTTGTGTTGCCTTTGTGTGCGTTGTGTGCATGCTGGTGGATTTGCTTTTGGTCCAGCGGCGCCTGAGGTTCAAACCTCATACCAACTTGCGTTTTGCCATACTATCATCAACACCCGTTGGGGCGCAGCGTGCTGCGCCGAGCACTCGTTCCCAGGGAGTACCAAAACAGGCTGGTAGAACGCAAATTGATATCAGGCTCAATTGGAATAATTAATAAATGAATGTGCTATTTTTTGGTTTTAAGTGCGACGATGTGAGTGATTTAGTCCGACCATTGTGGAAAAGTGAATGGACTATTTGACAGTCACATTATCGGGGTTATTCTATGGTATGATCTGGTGGGTGCTCAAGCCATTGGTCTTGCTGCCAGTGCTGCAACCAGGTCGGTATTGATCACAAATGGAAGTGAGAAACTTCTTATGCTTCGGATCTGTATTGCTTCGGATTGCCCTGCCTCAGCCATTGCAGAGCAGCGTGCTATCTGGTTGCAGCAGCACTATCCCGATATTCCGGTGCAGGTGATTGCGGTGGATCTGCCCGGGGTCGAGGTGCCAACGCATATCTTTGGCACACCGATGTATACCTCGAAGGACCATATTGTGTTTCTGGGCAACCCAGGTGAAGCCGAACTTGCGCGATATGTGGAGACGATACTATGGCCATTAATGAGGGTATTACTGCTGAGAAACTGGGGTACTTGCGGGATAGTACGATCTTTCAGGACCTGGCGACCGATGAGATTGATACACTGGGCAAGCGAACACCCATGCAGTGGATGGAAGCAGGCACGATCTTTTATTCGCCCGAACAATCGGCCCAGGTGCTGTTTATTCTCAAAAAGGGACGGGTACGTATCTATCGCATGTCTGAAGAGGGCAAAGTGCTCACCATCGCCATGCTTGAGGCGGGGACGATCTTTGGGGAAATGGCGATTCTGGGCCAGCAGTTGCACGAGGGTTATGCCGAAGCGGTGAGCCGCTGCCTGCTGTGCATGATGAGCCGCGAGGATGTGAAAACGCTGCTGTTGAGCGACCCGCGTGTGGCGTTTCGGGTTGCTGAAGTGATGGGCCAGCGCCTGATTGCGACTGAGCGGCGGCTCTCGGATTTTGCCTTTAAAAGCCTCTCTCAACGCCTGGCCGGGTTATTGCTCCAGTTGCAGCAGCCGCCACGCAAGCGACTCTTTCGGGGCGATGCCCCGATGGAAGTTCCATATACGCATGAGATTTTAGCGGAGATGGTTGGCACACACCGCGAGACGATTACCAAAATCCTGAATGTATTTCAAGACCAGCAGCTGATTGAGTTGCGCCGTGGGCGGGTGCTTATTCTGGATAGCGACGGGTTGCAACAGCGGAGCGGCGGGTAGCCGCAGTGGTCCGACTCAGTCTTTGGGTTTGCGCGAGGCGTAACTGGTGGGGTTGAGTAAGCGTCCGCTCATAAAGAGAAAGATGGCGGAAATCAGCAGGCTGAACAGGGCATAGCCGATCCAGGGTGAAAGGACCACGACATCATCAAACTGGAACAAGAACAAATCCTCGTTTTCGGTAAAGATACTATAGCTCACACCCAAGGCCATAAACGGGTGGGCATAGATCATAAACACAATGATACCAACGAAGAAAAGCGAGTCATCGATATCAACCCCAAAGAGCGATGAATCAAACAGTCCAACTATAACAATAAACAAGAAGGGGGTGCCCAGCAAAAGAATCAGAACGCTGCCCTGGGCCATAATGGTGGCGCCAATGGTAGTGCGCATCACAATCGACCAGAAGATGCCGATGGTCGCATAGGTCAGGGCGGTGACAATCAGACCAAGCATCGCGATGACGAGTTCGGTAGCGCTCACCCCACCAAAGAGAAAGGAAAGACCGGCCAGCGGTAGCACTGATAGCACCAGGAGCAGGGCAAATGACAAGGCCGCTACCATTTTGCCAAAGAGAATATCCCAGGGGGAAAGCAGCGTGGTAACCAGGAGATCATAGCTCTGGCGCTCTTTTTCACCGGCAATGCTCCCGGCGGTTAATGATGGCGTAAGAAAGCATACCTGGACCAGTGCCACCAGGATCACGGTGATAAAGATCGTCCTTCCGACTTCAGGACCAATATCCAGGTTATTCCACCCGGATGAAGAGGTGCTGACCACCAGCAGATAGAGCAGCATGGTGACAACACCGATGACCGATAGATAGCTGGTCAGCATCACCACTGCTTTGCGTCCGCGCATTCGGCCACGCAGCTCTTTGAGCATGACTGGATTGGAGCGTATATTCACGATCGACCTCGCTGATTCTGAAACATCCAGAGCATAGTGTACCATACCTGGCTGGTAGCTGCATGCTTTGTACCAGCGATCAGCGTATCGGGTGCTGGCGGTTGACGGCCATGCTAGGCAGGGTAATGCCAACCGCTAGGGCTGCCAGAATCAGGACGGTCTTGATCCCGTGGTGGACATAATGATTGAGCTGAACGATACAAAGATGTCCATCCGATCGCTCCCCATGGCACGTCCCAGATACTGCGCGGTCTCTTCGACACGCTGGCGCTCGGCGCCATACTGCATGCAGAGCTGCGCAGCCCAGAGCGCCAGATCAACAACCTCGGTCAGTTCGGCATGGCTCAATGCGGCACGTGCGGTTGTGCCTGTGTTGGGTTGGTTGGCGCATGGTTTGCGTCCAGTGGTTGAACCAGCAGTAGCGCCTGCATTGGAGGGTCGCAGCACGCTGCGACCCTCCAATGCAGGGCAGGCTGTAGCCACATTGTAGCCAGCTTGCTATGGCGTGCTATCGGGTCGAACGACCATAGGTCTCGACCATCGAACGCAGACCCTCGGCCAGACCACGGGTAATCATATATTCCTGGTAGCGCCAGGTCCAGTTGCCCTCAGCCGTGCCGGGAATATTCATCCGCGCGTCGCTCCCCAGACGTAACACATCTTGCAGTGGAATAATGGCCGTATCTGCTACCGAAGATAACGCGAGCCGAATCAGGTCCCAGGCAATATCGCTGCCATCACGCCCAAGGTAGCGCTGCACGGGCTCCTGCTGCGCCTCAGCTAGCGAGCGGAACCAACCAATCGTCGTATCGTTATCGTGTGTCCCGCTGTAGACGACACAGTTGGTCTCGTAGTTATGCGGCAGATAGGGATTGGTCGCATCATCCCCAAAGGCAAAATGCAGCACTTTCATGCCAGGCAGGTTGAAGGCAAGCCGCAATTCGGTGACCTCTTCGGTAATCAAGCCCAGGTCTTCGGCAATAATCGGCAGGTCGCCGAGTTCACGCGCAATGACTTCAAAGAAGTTGCTACCGGGGCCAGTCACCCAGCGGCCATTGATCGCCGTAGGCTCGGATTCGGGTACTTCCCAGTAAGCTTCAAACCCTCGGAAATGATCCAGCCGAACAATATCCACCAACGCAAGCGTGCATTTAAAGCGACGGATCCACCACTCATAGCCATTGTTCGCCATCTTTTCCCATTGGTAGAGTGGGTTGCCCCAACGCTGCCCAGTCTCGCTGAAATAATCAGGCGGTACACCGGCAACAACAGTGGGCTGCAAACTGCTATCCAGGTAGAACAGGTCTGGTGCAGCCCAGACATCGGCGCTATCGAGGGCGACAAAAATCGGCGCATCGCCGATAAGCTGAATGCCTCGCTGGTTGGCATAATCTTTCAGTTCAAGCCACTGTCGCGACACCACATACTGCATAAATTGCTGAAACTGAATTGGCTTACTCAGTTTGGTGCGCCAGCGTTCCATGGCAGCCGGTTGACGTGCCGCAATATCACGATCCCACGTATCCCATGGCTCGTCTTTAAAGGCATCACGCAGGGCCATAAAGAGCGCATAATCATCGAGCCAATCGGCATTCGTTTCACAAAAATCAGCAAAGGGACGAGAATGATGAGCATTTTTCAGAAAATGCTCAAAAGAGCGTTGCAGCAACGGGAGTTTAAAAGCCACTACTTGATCATAATCAACGCGGTCGTGCCGAAAATACCAATCGGACCATTTGTCCAGATCATCCTGGGTAAGCAAACCATATTCAACCAGACGCTCAGGACTGATGAGCAGTGGATTGCCGGCAAAGGCAGAAGGACTCTGGTACGGCGAATTGCCAAAGCCGGTTGGCACCAACGGTAAAATTTGCCAGAGCGACTGGCCTGCATCAAATAAAAAATCGATAAACCGATACGCCGGTCCACCGAGATCTCCAATTCCCCACGGTCCCGGTAATGATGTTGGATGGAGGAGGATTCCACTACGACGTGAAAAACGTGTCTGCATTGTGTGTCAAACCACCCCTTTCTTCTATGAGATAATTCTTCTCTGCTTTACGATTGTTCTAGCATACTATCATACCACATCATGAGGCATGCACAATCTTTTTATGATATGTCAACCGGCTCAGCCCTGATGCACAACCACACATCGATGTCTGATCTCATAACAAAAAGACCAGAACATCCCATGCTTCAATCCTGGGCGGATGTTGACCCCAGCAATGTTGCCAGGTGTTCACCATATTGGCGGCGATAATACGCGAGATAGTCACCGGACTTGATTGGTCGCCACCACGGTTGATGCTGGCAATACCAGTCAATCGTTGCAGCAAAACCCTGCTCAAAATCGACCTGCGGTTGCCAGCCAAGTGCTTGCAACTTGCTTGTATCCAGCGCATAGCGGATATCGTGGGCCGGACGGTCGGTCACCGATTGAATCAGGCTTTCGGGCTTGCCCAGTGCCTGGACAATCAGGCGGGCCACCTCAATATTGGTTTTTTCGCAATCGGCAGCAACATTATAGGCATGGCCTGCTTGCCCACGATGCAGCACCAGATCAATAGCACGAGCATGGTCAAGCACATGCAAGCGGTCGCGTACCTGCCGGCCATCGCCATACAATGGCAACGGCAAATCATCAAGCGCATTGGTAATAAATAAGGGCATCACCTTTTCGGGATATTGGTATGGCCCATAGGTGTTGACCCCGCGCGTTATGGTGAGCGGCAGGCCATAGGTGATATGGTATGAGAGGGCCAGCAGTTCGCCGCTGGCTTTGCTGGCAGCATAGGGGCTGGTGGGGCGAAAGGCATCGGTTTCGGTACATGTTCCCTCTGGGATAGGGCCATACACTTCATCGGTCGAAACATGATGGAAACGCTCCAGTTGCAATGCCCGTACAGCCTCACATAAAACAGAGACGCCCAGAACATCTGTTTTTACAAAGGCATCCGGGTCGAGAATGGAGCGATCGACATGGGTTTCGGCCGCAAAGTTCACAATGGTATCAATCTGATGTGTTGTGATAGCTTGTCGAACCTGTTCGGCATCGCAGATATCACCCTGAATAAACGTGTAGTTGGGGCGGTCGGCAACCGGGTCAAGGTTCTCACGACGGCCAGCATAGGTCAATTTGTCATAGACGACGATATGATACTCAGGGTACTGATCGATCATATAATGGACAAAATTGGCGCCAATAAAACCGGCACCGCCGGTGACGAGCAGATGATGCATTATTTCTGGCCTGTTCTGGAGCTAGGGAGCGGGTTCATCCGGCTCCTTGATGGGTTCCGTGAGTTTGGCAATTGCATCGGTCGATAGGGTTCGGTGGGTCATATGGCCGTCCAGGGTCTGGAGGGCGGTGATCAGCGTGTCTGATGATTCACCGGTGGGCACCAGCGTGATCAGCGCAGTACTGCCCTCCTCAAGTTGTTGTCCAATCTCAAGTAATTCTTCGTTCTGAAAGCCGAGATCGGTCATGCCCAGACCCAGGTTAATCGCCGAACCGCCAACCATCGTCCCAATTGCCAGGGGTAACCCCAGCGGGCCGGCAATCAATACCGAAGCCAGACCCACCAGGGCATTGCGCAGCAAGCCTTGCTGACGATTATACGCCTCAATGGTTTCACTCACCGAGATATGACCTTCATGATCTTTTTTGACCAGTGCAATATTGTCGAGCATCACCTCGCCCGCCGTATGATCCGACAAGATATCAGTCTGGAGGCGTTGCCAACGGTTAAACTGATGCATGATAGCCTGAAGCTCAGCCTGCTTCGCATTTCCATCAAAGGTACAGATAATCAATTCCATACCTGTTTGACCCTTTCTGCAAGCAACCTAATGATGCCTATGGTCACGTTCTTGTCCACAGTAACTCTCGATGACATCGTGCAAAATTTGTTCCAGCGAACGACTGGGTTGCCAACCGGTGGCCTGTTGAATCTTACTGATATCGGGTACACGCTGGCGCATATCTTCAAAGCCGGCGGCATACGCATCTTCATACGCAATCAAATCGATGTTCTCTTCGGGTTGACCTACAAGGCCGAGAATACGCTGTGCTAGTTGATAGATCGATATTTCCTCGGTTGAACCAACATTAAAGACCTCATGGTTGACATGTTCAGAATCGGAATTGGCCATTTTCATAATGGCTTGAATAGCATCCTGAACATGGAGAAAACAGCGTGATTGGGTACCATCACCATAGACGGTCAACCGCTCACCCTGCAATGCCTGCTGCACAAAGCGCGGAATCACCATACCATAACGCCCAGTCTGCCGCGGGCCAACCGTATTGAAGAGACGGAAGATCGTGACCGGCAACCCTTTTTCACGACCATAGGCCAGGGCCAGGAACTCATCGACCATTTTGGAGGCAGCATAGCCCCAACGATTACGTGAGGTTGGCCCTAATACGACATCATCCTCTTCACGGAATGGCACACTGCTGCCCTTACCATACACTTCCGATGTCGAGGCAATGAGCACCCGTGTCTGGTACCGCAGTGCCGCTTTGAGCACGGCCTCGGTGCCCATCACGTTGGTTTCAATGGTATGAACCGGGTTCTCTACAATCAGCTTCACCCCGACCGCAGCTGCCAGATGAATGATAATATCGGCTTGTGATGCCAGCCGGTCCATCACAATATCGTCGGTAATATTGGCCTGCGCAAAATGAAAGCGGGGGTGATGAATCAATCCCGAGATATTTTCAAAACGACCGGTGCTCAGGTTATCAATAGCTAACACATGATGCCCCTGGGCCAGTAGGGCATCAACCAGATGGGAACCAATAAAACCAGCCCCCCCGGTCACTAAATATGATGTGGGGCGCGGCCCAAAGGTATTATTGATCCGTGCTTGAATCTCATGGTCTGTCATGATTGTTGCTCAACATCCAATGTTTACAGGTTAGACTACCGGGTCTGTATTGCTCTAGCCCACGCGCGATTGGCTTGATACCAATCGACAAGTTGGGCAATACCATCTTCGATGGTGATCGACGGACGCCATTCCAAGACCTGTTCCGCTCGTTTAATGCTGGCCCAGGTCGCTTTGACATCTGCACGATGGAATGGCTGAAAGTCGATATGGGCTGATTGTTGCAGTCGTTGCTCAATCAAGGTAATCGTCTGCAACAGTTCAACTGGCTCATCTGAGCCAAGGTTGATAATCTGATACCCCACGGGACGCAATGCCTTGATCGTTCCCAGGGCAATATCATCAATATAGGTAAAATCACGCTGCTGCTTGCCATCACCATACACCGTAACGGTTTCACCTTCGCTGATCCACTGAACAAAACGGAAAAGGCTCATATCGGGCCTACCGGCTGGGCCATACACCGTAAAGTAACGCAACACCGAAACATCAAGCCCAAACAGGTGGTGATAGCTATAACATAATGCTTCAGCCGCCTTTTTCGAGGCTGCATATGGTGACAGCGGCATATCAGTTGTTGTGTCTTCTTCAAATGGTCGGGGATTATCACCATAGAGACTAGACGTGGAAGCCAACACAAACTTCGTAATCTGCTGTTGATGGCACATATCCAGCAAATTCAGCGTCCCCGTGACATTGGTATCGACATAAACCCATGGATTGATAAGCGACTGACGAACACCAGCCCGTGCCGCCAGGTTTATCACCGCTTCGATAGCATGCTGCCCAAAGACCCGCTCAGCCAGCAGAGCACGGTCGGTAATGTCGATCAGATAAAAGGTAAAGCCCGGACGATCACGTAACTGGTCAAGCCGCCACTGCTTTAAGCGTACATCATAAGCATCATTGACATTATCAATACCAATAACCGTTACTTGCTGCCCCAGCAACAACTCACACACCTTTGAGCCAATAAACCCGGCTGCCCCGGTCACCAGAACGGTCTGAGGAAACTCAAACGACTCATCCATATCGACCAATGTATGTTGAGGTTTGCTCGTTGTCATAAAGCAGTGCGCACCACGTGCCGCGTATCAACAATCAACCGCGACCGTCTCACAATATCATCCCACTGATAACAGCTATGATTGGTGACAATCACCACACAATCTGCTGCCGTCAACGCATCTTGCAAGTGACTCACCGAATCCATATGGATACCATCGTAATGCAAAGATGGCACATAGGGGTCGTGATAACTAACGATGGCGCCCTTTTCGGCGAGCAGATGTATGATATCGAGCGCAGGTGACTCGCGAATATCGTTCACATCCTGTTTATACGCCACCCCAAGCACTAAAACATGGCTTCCCTTAACCGGTTTACAGTCCTCGTTCAGCACTTCCTGTACCTTATGCACCCAGTAACGCGGCATCGCAGTATTGATCTCACTGGCAAGCTCAATAAAGCGAGCGTTATAGTTCAGTGTCTTGAGCTTCCATGAAAGATAGAGCGGATCAATCGGAATGCAGTGACCACCCAGACCGGGACCAGGGGTAAACTTCATAAAGCCAAAGGGCTTGGTGCTGGCGGCCTCGATCACTTCCCAGGCATCCAGGTCCAGTTTATCACACATCAGCAGCACTTCGTTGACCAGACCAATATTGACCGCACGGAAGGTGTTTTCCAGCAATTTAACCATCTCGGCGGCGCTGGGCGAAGAAACTTCCACAATCCGTTCAATCGCCGTTTCATACAACGCCCTGCCCACTTGCAAGCAAGTTGGCGTCACTCCGCCCATCACTTTGGGCGTATTGGCAATCTGCCAATCAGCACGACCGGGATCAACACGTTCCGGTGAAAAACAGAGAAAGAACTCTTCACCAACGGTGAGTTTCCCATCGGCTTCTGCCAGACGGGGCAAAATGACTTCCGTGGTGGTGCCGGGATAGGTCGTACTCTCCAGCACAATCAACATCCCTGGGTGAATATACTGGGCAATCTCTTCGGTGGTGCTCACAATATAGGATATATCCGGATCCCGCGTCTTCCGTAACGGCGTTGGCACACAGATGCTCACCGCATCACACTCGAGCAAACAGGAGAAGCGTGTTGTAGCAGAGAGTTTGCCCCGGGCGACGAGCGGCTGCAAGCGTGATGTCGGTACATCACCAATGTACGACTCGCCACGGTTAATGCTATCGACTTTGCCTTGATTGACATCGATACCAATCACGTCGTAGCCTGCCTCAGCAAAAACAACAGCGAGCGGGAAACCAACATAGCCCATACCAATAATGGCAATGCGAGCACTACGATTTTCCAGGCGTGTTAGCAGTTGATTAACGTATCTGTTCATGGCCTTAAATATGATGTGCTTTCTACAATATCATAACGAACACCAGTCGAACGTTCACACCCATGTCGATCCATCAGACCCGTCAGGATAGTGGCTTTTGGTGGTAGCCGTTTCGCCAGAACTGGCCTTCAGCCTTTGTAACAACGCATCGTTCAACGAGAAAGGTCGTATGTCTCCAGAATGACATGCATGAAGTATTCATTATGACGAGACGATTGCCAGTATAAACGACGCGTGGTCGTGCTGTCAAACACTCTTTCCTGATGCGATTTTACTTTGCAAAATGGCTTGCCGTGGAGCGTGCTTTCTGTTACACTATGAAGAGTTTTCAGTTCTTCCATTTGAATCTGGTTGAACGCTATGCCGATACCACACAGCACCAATACATCATTGTATCAACGATTCGTGGCGTGGTGCCAACACATGGCCCTGCAACCAGAACAAAGTTGGATTATCGGCTACCGCTGGGGCGCCTGGCTCCTAGCTAGTTTGCTGGTGCTCATAGGGCCAGACCAGTTTCCCGCACAACCACCAGTCCATCCTGGTCTGCTCCTAGTGCTCACCAGTGTAGCACTCATTGGTCTGTCCTGGCATATCCATCCATATGTCAATCTGTTGCAGCGTCAACCCCTCTGGCTGCTTCCCGATATGTTCTTTGGTATGGCCCTCATCTGGGCCAGTGGTGGCGGTATCGTGCCATTTTTGCCCTTTGCGCTGGGGTCGTTGCTCGTGGTCGCCGCGATCATTCGCACCTGGGGTGGTGCCATGCTCGCCGCTGTAATCTTTGTAACCAGTGAACAGATTATGCTGACATTCAGCGGTATGGCCGACGGAATGAGTTGGATGGATGTGCTAATCCGCATCCTCGTGCCAATCGCTATGGCTGCTCTATCGCTCCTAATGCTCCAAATGTTTTGCTTCCCTCGTCCCCGAACAGAGCCAGCCGACCGGCGTATCGAATTACCATCACCTACGGATATATCCGAAAGCCAGATTCAGATGGAAAAACCAGGGAGTTGCCCTCCTACTCACCCTGGTCATTGCTGCGCATTGAGCAACCTCCGGGTATTCCACTCTCACAAAACGATCCACCAGGAAGCGATCCACCTGTCACAACCATTGATACAAATGCCATGATGCGTATCCCCGAACCGGCTCTGCCAGTGGATGAACGCAAGCGCGAGATGCGTCGCGTTATCTATGCCCATCTGAGCGATGGTGCTACCGATATGACCCTGACACGTGCGCTTGATCAACTGATTGAACGGTTTAATGGCTGCGATGGGTGCAGTACCTGCCGGATGATCCAGATTGGATCAAGTCAACAGCTCTCATTTGCTAAGCAGTTTATTTTGATGCGTCTAGTGCAAGAGGGCCTGCTCAACATTCAGCAGCATGCCCGTGCCCATTCATCTGTGCTTACCCTGCATTATGAAACCCTCATGGTGACGCTCACCTTGCAAGATGATGGCGTTGGTCTGTTAGACGGCACCCACGAACGACCAGGTGTCCATGCCCTGCGAGCGATGCAGTATTGCCTGACCGAATTTGATGGCAACCTCGAGGTCTTTGAAGCAGAACAGGGAGGCGTTGTCGTTCGTGCGACGCTACCATTGGATGAGTAACACCAAATGGCGTTCATCGCTACGCATCAGACGTAGGTGCGGCTTGCAGCCGCACGTGCCAACTGCAAGTTGGCGCTACGATCCGACGGGAGACCCAACACATCTATGTCCATGCAATCAACCGTTCGTTTGCTCAGTGGTGCAAGTGCAATATCCCTGATTATTTTTGGCCTATCTCAGCCAGCCGAACAAGAAATCTCCTGGCTGATCTGTCTCTGGCTCGCCGCACCCTTGATCGGCCTCACCGCCTGGTTCTATCAACCACGCATGCCACGTGGCATTCAGCGGAGCGTTTACGCACTGGGCTTGATCATCATTGTCGGGTTTGGCTTGCTGAGCCTGCAGCTCTTACGGCAACAGCTCATCTACGCCGATACCATCTATAATCGTGTTGTCCAAGACCCCGAGAGTGGGCAGATTATCAGCAATGTCCGGCCAGTTCTTGCCTCACAGCGTGTGCTGCGCGGTGATATCCTTGATCGCACTGGTCTCCTACTGGTGAGCAGCGAACAGGTCGCCGATGGTTTTGCCAACCGCACCTACCCCCTTGCCACCGTTTCCGGATACGATCCGGCGGCCTTTAGTAACATCGTCGGCTTTTTTAGCCCACGCTATGGTCAGAGTGGCCTCGAAGCAACCTACAGCGGCTATCTTAGCGGTGAACAGGGCAGCCCATCAGATTATCTCAAACACAATCTGCTTGGTGAAACCCAGGTGGGCAATAACCTGCACCTTACCCTGCATGCCGGGCTGCAGGCCCGCGCCAGTGCCCTGCTCGGTGCCTGGAGCGGCTCGATTGTCGTACTCGATCCACGCAGTGGTGCCGTACTCGCAATGGTCAGCCATCCCGGGTTCGACCCACGCGGTCTCAGTTTCAACTATGCCGCCGACCGTGAAGCCGAAAATACCCGCATCAGCCAGTACTGGCAATCTATCAACAGCGATAGCTCTGGTCAACCCCTCTTAAATCGTGCCACCCAGGGCCAATATCCACCCGGATCGACCTTTAAGACCGTTACCGCGGTAGCTGCCCTGGAACATCCAGACGTTGCCCAACCGAATACCATTCGCTGCTATAATGAATTACCAGTTGAGCAGGGATCACCGCCAGTAGTCAACGCTGTCGATAATCTTGCATCACTCACCGGTGATCCCAGCGACTTAGAGCGGGTTTATGCCTATTCATGTAATGTCGCCTTTGCCCAATATGCGCTGCGGCTGCGTGGTGATGGTCGTCAGCGCCCCGATTTGTTTGAACAGCAGGCAACATTGTTTGATATTGTGCGACCACAGGATGCACCACCGATGTATGATCGCTTTACAGCACTACCAACGCTGCCCAGCCGTCTGTACGTCCAGCCCGACTTTCTCGACCGGCTGGCCGCGGTTGCCGATACCGGTTATGGGCAAGGGCAAATCCTGGTCACACCATTGCAAATGGCAATGGTGGCAGCTACCATTGCCAACGATGGCGTCATGCTGCAACCCTACCTGGTTCAGCAAATACGGAGTCCCGATAACCGAGTTATCTTTGAAGAACGGACCCGCACCATACGGCAGGTAATGTCGGTGGAAACCGCTCGTGAAATGCGCAATCACATGGCCGCCGTGGCCGAATATGGCTTTGGTAGCCAGATCAGCTCATTCGTTCCGGGTGTCTCTGTTGGCGGCAAATCTGGTACAGCCGAACATGTTCCAGGGGCCACACCGCATGCCTGGTTTATCGCCATTGCCCCACTCGATGCGCCACGGTATGCCGTCGCGGTCATCGTCGAAGGCGGCGGTGAAGGCAGTGGTATCGCTGCTCAATTGGCAGGTCAAGTGCTGGCCGCCGCATTTGCAACGGAGTCGTAAGTGAAACAGCAACCATATGCAACAAACTGGCTGATTCTGGTCTGGGTTGGCTGTTTACCCATCCTGTTATCTGGCTGCTTTGCCTCGGCCCGCATTGTCACAGGACACCCCCCAACCAACATGACCCCATCCGTCTCGGCGAACGGAATCGAAACCGTAGAGACAGTCCTCCCGCCCATTGAGCCAGAACCAACAGAAACCCAAACACACCAACCATCACCACTACGCGCCCCCACTGCTCGCCCCACCACAACCATTGCGGCAATTCCGCCCGGCACCAACATGAACCTCAAGCAGCGCCAGCAACTGTTTGAAGAAGTCTGGCAGACCATCAATGAACATTATCTCTACGAAGACTTTCATGGCGTCGATTGGCCTGCCATTCGTGGCGAATTTGCCCCATTGGTGACAAAAACTGCCACAAACGAGGAATTATATATCCTGCTGGCACGTATGGTCAGCCGCCTGAACGATCAGCACTCGCGGTTTCTCTCGCCCGGTGCAGCAGTACAAGAGCAAACCCTGCGTAGTGGCCGTGAAACTTCCGTCGGTGTGGGTATTATCACCACCCCCACGGAAAATGGCATGATGATCCAGCAAGTCTTCCCAGATAGCCCGGCCGCTCTTTCCGGACTGCGTCCACGAGACCGCATCGTTGCAATTGATGGCATTCCATCTGCAGGCAGCAGCGATATTCATGGCCCCGAAGGCAGCCAGGTACGCCTCACCGTCATGCGACCAGGTGATCAGATCCGCGATGTTGTCCTGGTTCGTCGCCCCGTCGAAACTCACATCAGCCCGGTGGCTCGCAGGCTCGATGGCGATATTGGCTATCTCAGCATCAACACCTTGTGGATCAACGATATGGGCGAGCAAGTAAGCGGAATGCTCACCGATATGGTCCTGGATCAACCGCTCCATGGCCTTATCCTCGACCTCCGTGGCAACCAGGGTGGCTGGCGCGATGTCCTGACCGTCGTCCTAAGCCACTTCGTCCAAGGCGAAGTTGGTGAGTTCTTCGACCGGCACAAACGCATGCCCCTGTTGATTAATGACAGTAGTGGCCCTGACTTACGCGGTTTGCCGCTGGCTGTACTCGTCGATGAAGATACCGCATCATACGCCGAGCTACTGGCCGCTATTTTACAGCTGGAAGCGAACGCCCATATTGTTGGTATGCCTTCATCGGGCAACACCGAAACAATTTATGCCTATGAGTTAAGTAATGGCGCCCGACTCTGGGTTGCCCAGGAAGGGTTTCGCTTGCGCAACGGGGTCAACTTAGAAGGCACCGGCGTGCAACCCAATCTGGTCATCAATGTCGATTGGCAACAGTATAGTGAACAAGACGACCCACATATTCAAGCAGCCTGGCACTGGTTGCACCAACAGGTAACAAGCTATAAGGAACAGGCATGGATTACGAACAGATAAAACAAGCAGCAGCCATACTCGACCATTCACGCAATGTCGTAGCCCTAACCGGCGCTGGCATAGGCCGACCATCCGGTATTCCCGATTTTCGCAGTGATGACGGTCTCTGGTCAAAAGACAACCCCATGGAAGTCGCATCGATTACCACCTTGCAGAATCAGCCCCAACGCTTTTTTGATTGGCTCCGCCCCCTGCTCGATGTGATGCTGGCAGCTCAACCCAACCCGGCCCACACAGCGCTGGTTCAACTCGAGCAGGCCGGTATCCTACAAGCCATTGTCACCCAGAATATCGATAGCCTGCATCAGCGTGCCGGCTCACAGACCGTCTATGAATTGCATGGTCACGGCCGTACTGCCACCTGCATGCACTGTCAACGCCAGCTCAACACCGAACCACAGGTGGTCGAACAGGTGCTTCAAGGCAAGATTCCCCACTGCGATTGCGGGCAGGCGGGGATGCTCAAACCCGACATCGTCCTATTTGGTGAGATGCTCCCACAAGATACTTTTGCATCCGCTGTCAGCGCCATAGAAATGTGTGATACCTTGCTCGTGGTGGGCACCTCCCTCGAAGTTCACCCGGCCGCCAGTCTGCCCCTCGCTGCCCTGCAACACCGCGCATCCGTAATCATCATCAATCTTGATTCCACCTATATTGATGGTTATGCTGATGTCGTCCTGCATGAAGACATGGCCGTTGTTATGCCGGCCATTATTGCAGCCATGTCCCGCTATCA